>JASHPR010000469.1 GCA_030038015.1 Streptosporangiaceae bacterium | reverse complement strand
GCCGGGTCTTGGCTGCGACCTGCGGCGGGACGGTGATGGTCTGCTGGGTGCAGCAGGACGGCGGGTGCTGGGGCGGGGACAGGATCTCGGGCCGGTCCCGGGCCAGGGTCATGGAGGCGGGGCGGAGCGGGCAGCGGATCTTGCCCGCGGTGGCGGGGCAGGTGACGCGGTGGTAGCCGTCGGCGTCGTCGCTGGTGAGCCGGCCGAGCTTGTGCCGGGACAGTTCGGCGGCCTGCTGGTCGTGCGCGGCGGTGTCCTCGGCGGTGGCGGCGGGCGGCAGCGGGGCGAGCTCGAGCAGCGGGCGGGGGGTGGCCGGGCAGTACAGGCTGCCGTTGGCGATGATCGCGCCCTGGTGGGTGCCCTGCGGCCCGCGATCACTGGGATGGAGGTCCTGGATCAGCTGCGCGCCGGCCGTGCGCAGCGGGATGGCCCAGGCTTCGGCGGCGCGGTGGGCGTAGCCGGAGTCGCCGGCGATGTCGCCGAGCGCGATCCCGGCCGCGGCCATGCGCAGCAGGACGGCGGCCAGGGCCCGGGCGGGGTCGAGGTGGCAGGAGGTCAGGGTCATCCGGCGGGCTAGCTCGGGGACGGCGGGACCGGTTTCCTCGCGGGTCATGGTGGCCGCCGACAGGTAGAACCCGAAGAACATCTCGCCCTTGGGGCCGGGCAGGTTGGAGTTGCGGTGGCCCCAGGATGCCTCGGGGCCGGCGCATTCGGTGCTGCCGTGCCGCGGTGGCCGGGACCAGGCCTCGACGTCGGTCCAGTCGGCGGCCAGCGCGGTGGAGGTGTCTTTGGCCCAGGCGGGGATGGTGGCTTCGAGCAGGTCGTCCAGGACGGCGGCGAGGATGGCTGACGGCGCGCCGTCGGGTTCGTGTTTGGCTAGCGCGTCTTTGACGAGGCCGAAGGTGCGTTCGACCTGCCGGTAGGTGAGCAGGTGCGCGCCGCTGTTCCAGTCCTCGGTGACGCCCAGCCGCGCCTGTTCGGCGTGCGGCAGCGTGGTCAGTGCCGCGTGGACCTCGGTGAGGAACGCGGGCCGGCGGCCGGCCAGGGCCAGCAGCATGCCCAGGATTAAGGTCCGCACCCGCAGCTGACGGTGCCGCACGCCGGCGGGGAGCAGTATCTCGATCCGCAGCGCGATGCCGGAGGTGTCGATGATGGCCTCGAGCACGGCCAGCGTGATGGTCACCTGGTCCCGCCCAGCAGCGCGACCGCCTCAGCCTCGGTGCCAGGGTCGAGGGCGGCGGTGATGTCGCCCAGCCGCTGGCTGCAGGTGATCCCAGCCGCGTGCAGGAACGTGGCCAGCCCGAGCAGTTCCGCGCAGTCAGCCAGCCAGGTGGCCCGCAGCCGGCTGGTGTCCAGCCGGGGCAGCCCGGTCCCGCCGGCCAGCGCGGCGGTCAGCGGGGTGGTGAGGTTGTGCCGCTGCGGGTCTGTCCCGCCGGTGATCAGCTGGCCGCCGGCGAACTGCGCTGCTGCCAGCAGCGGCTCGTGGTAGCGGGCCAGCACTGGCACGGGCCGCGGCCTGCGGCCGCGGACTTCGACGATGACGCCGCCGCAGCGGCAGGCCACGTCGCTGCCGCGCACCTGGCGCAGGTCGCCGCGGATCAGCCCGGCGCCGGCGCCCAGGCAGACCAAGCCCGTGGCGCGCATCCGCCGCGCCGCGGTCGGCTGGGCATCAGCCAGGGCGAGGTAGCCGTCGATCTGCGCCGGGGTGCAGGGGGCTTTGGCGTGCTCGCGGGGCAGCGGTGCATCCGCCGGGTGAAGCTGCGGTACCACCTTCCGGGCCAGGAACCGCAGGTTCGTGCGCAGCGTGCGGCGGGCCGGAGGCGACAGGCCGGGGGCGTGCGCGGCAAACCGCCCGGTCACCGGCGGGTGCAGCAGCACCTGCGGCGCCGGCTCGAGCCCGAGCGGGATCGCCCAGCCGGCCAGCCTGCCCGCCGCCCACAGCAGGTTCTTCGCCCGGTCGCGGCGGTGCGGCCCGGCGGCGGTCACCACAGCGCGCGCGAACGCGGCCGCCCGCGCCGGCACCGACGAGGGCTGCCAGGCGGCAATGTAGCCGGCCACCTCCGTGGTCATACAGTAATTCTTACTGGAAGAAAGCGCCGGGATCACGGACCCGCGTGCCACCATGGACAGCGTGTCGCCCACCACCCACGAGCAGGCCCGCGCCGCCGCCATCGCCGCCGAGCTCGCCAGCCTCGGCTTCGCCCTGCCCGGCACCCTCATCGAGCGGCACGTCCGCTGCGGCAAGCCCAGCTGCCGCTGCCACGCCGACCCGCCCGTCCTGCACGGCCCCTACTGGCAGTGGACCCGCAAGATCAACGGCAAGACCGTCACCCGGCTCGTCGCCGACGACCAGCTCGACGACTACCGGCACTGGCTCGACAACCACCGCCGGCTCCGCGCCCTAGTCGCCGAGCTCGAAGCCCTGACCCTGGCCATCGCCGACACCGACCCGCGGGCGAAACGCCGCCCCGCCGCCCCGCCCGCCACACCAGGCAAACCATCGCATAACACTGTGGCCGCGCCGCGCTTAACCTGTGGACACGCCCGCGATCAGCGCCCGTTACCACAGGTCACCGCCAAACGTGAGGACCTGTCCGCTGTATAAGCCCACGTCAAGCCAGTTGCCACCAAGGCGCTGGACAGTCATCAGGAAGCCGTGCCCTTTCCGTCGTGCCCGATACGTGCCCGATCGGTTCCTCGTCGCGCTCTTCCGCCGGGCCGACGTGAGCGCCTGCTGGTGATAGGTCGCGGCGATCACCCGGCGCAGGTCGGCGCGGGAGATGGCGCCGCGCAGCGCCATGTGGGCGTGCGGGGCCAGGCGCCGCTGCGGCTCGATGGTGGCGAAGTATTGCAGGTCGTAGCCGAGGAAGCGGCGCATGTTCTGGACGAACCGGTCGAAAGCGACGCGAAGTGCAGCGCGTCGCGGGCGGCGCGCTGGTAGTCGTAGGCGGCGGGATCAGCGGGGGTGCCGTCGTCACGAACCGGGCCGTAGCTGTCGCAGGTGAGGGTCAGGAACATCGACGGCCGGTAGATCTTGCCGTCCCGGGCGGTGAACGTGCGGCCGATCGTGCAATCGGTGATCTTGCGGCGGGGCAGGTCCGGGGCGTCCTGGCGCCGCCGGGTCGAGCGCTTGCGCCTGGCCTTTGGCTTGGCATTGCCTGTACCACCTGGCCCTACGGTCGCGTCGCATGCGATCGGCTTCGCCGAACCTAGACCCGGCACCCACTCGCCCGGATCATGGCGCCTGCGAGGGAACGGAGCAGGCTAGACCCACAGCAGGTCCGGGTGGTCGCCAGTGCCGGGTACGGGAACCACCTTCGAAGGCAAGGCGTCCGAGGATCATGCGGCGAGTCCTCCTCTGGCTGACCAGGCTGCCTGTGCTCACGGCGACAGCCTGCGGGGCAGGAGGGGGGCAGCTCGCCTGTGAGGGGCGGGGAGCCTCGCGGCTGGTTCAGGCCGTCTCGGATTGGAGGATTTCGGCTGCCGGTTGCCTGGTGCCGATGCCAGCGGGGATGGCGGTGAGCCCTGCGACGGCGAGGAGGGTTCCGAGGATTGCGGCGATCAGCCACCATGCTGGCGGGATGGTGGTTGTGCCCCCGTGGCTTACGGCGGTGACTAGCCCGATACCTGCCGGGATGCCAACAAGGCCACCGGCGAGCGCGGGTAGCAGCACTGCCGCGGACAGACCAGCACTGACCTGCCGGGGCGTCGCGCCGAGCGCCCGGGTCAGCGCAGCGGAGTGCCGGGCGTCCAGCGCGGTCGCCATGGTGATGAAGACCACGTTCACCGCAGCCAGGACGACCAGCATCACCGTGAGAACGAGCAGCACCTGGTTGACCCGGTCGGTGCGCGGATTGTTCAGCGCCGAGAACCCCGTATAGCCCTGTTCGAGCTGGTGGGCGTGGACGGTCACGACCGCGACGATGGTCGTGACCGTGATGGCGATGCTGGCGGCGCTGAGCAGAGCGCGGCGCGGGCGCCGGGCGGCCAGGCGCAGCCCGAGCAGCAGCGGCACGGGCAGCCGCGCGGATGCTGCGATCAGCCGGGCATGACGGCGTGGGGTCCGGGCGGCGTCGGCGAGGGCGCGAACCGTGCTGGTCCGGGCGGCGCGGATGGCGGGAACCAGCGTCGCGGCCGCTGCCACCGCCAGTGCTACCCCGGCGACCCACGCGATCGTGGCCACGGTGAGTGATGGTGGCCCGGGAGTGCCGACCAGCCCGGAGCCCGGACTGGTAAGCAGTGGCGCGGCCAGCCATCCGATCACCAACCCGGCCGCACTGGCTGCCAGCGCCACCAGGAAATTCTCCGCCAGGAGCACAGCGGCGACCAGTTTCGGCGTGCCGCCGATGGCCTTGAGCAGTCCGACCCGCCGGGTCTGGTCGGACATCCGGCCGCCGACCAGCACAGCGACACTGGCTACCGCGAGAAGTCCAAGCAGCCAGGTGCCCACCAGCAGGACACGCTGCACGGTAGCGACCAGCCTGCCATCCTCAACACTGATGGCCTGCCAGGGGGTGAGGAAGGCCGGGCTGTTGTTGTTATGGATGCTGGCGAACGCCGGTGCAGCGCCCGGGTCGGCCAGTTTGAGGTTTGTGATATAGGACAGCGGCAGCGCCGCCGTGGCAAGGCTGCGGGCATCGGCGCGGGTGAGCCAGAGCAGGCCGGTGTCAGATGTGAAGAATGGGCCGCCTTGCATGACGAACGTGGCAAACGGGTAGGGCGGGTTGGCGGCAGTGACCGCAACCCCCGCCACCAAGAACCGGCGGCCATTCAAGGTGATCCGGTCACCGGCCTGGAGGCCGAGGGCATTGGCGAAGCTGCGCTCCACGACCACGGCGCCGGGGCGCACCCAGCTGCCTTCGGTCAGCTTCGGCTGATCGAGCGGCGCCGGGGCAAGGTCCCGTCCTTCTGCCAGGACCCCGGCCTTGATGCCGTGTGCCCGCAGCACGGCCCAGGCCACCGGATAAGGCCCCGCGTGACCAGTCACACCGCGCGCACGGGCCAGGCCGTTCAGGTCCGCCAGGCCGATGCGCAATTCACCTTTCGGCTGGCCCAGGTTGAGGTAGCTGGCCACCACATCCGGGCCGCGGGTTGCCGCCCGGGTTTGCTGGTAGGGGTTACTGGTCACCCCGTTCAAAGCCAGGCCGAGAGTGAGCGTGGCGGTGGCGGCGGTGATCACCAGCAGCAGGAGCAACGCCTCAGCGCGGCGGCGCCGCAGATCCCGCGCGACCAGCCGCCAAACCAGGACGACCCGGCCCACCCCTCAGCCCTCCAGCCCCGCGAGCGCGCTGAGGCTGCCAGTGGTGCCGCCGGTCAGCCGGGTGTCATCCACGAACGCGCCGTCGCGCATCGAGACCAGCCGGTCGGCGGTGGCCGCGATCCGCGCATCATGCGTGACGACGACCAGTGTCTGCCCAGACTCACGAAGGCTCTCAAACAAACGAAGCACGTCCAGCGTCGCCTCACTGTCGAGATTGCCTGTGGGCTCGTCCGCCAAAACCACAAGCGGGTCGTTGACCAGCGCACGGGCTACCGCGACTCGCTGCCGCTGGCCGCCCGACAAAGCCGAGGGCAGATGCCCAGCCCGGTCTGCCAATCCGACCCGCTCCAGCAGCTGGGCCGCCTGCTGCCGGGCCGTACGCGGAGAGCGCCCGGCTAGCAGCGCAGGCAGCTCCACGTTCTCCGCCGCGGTCAGTTCCTCCATCAAGTGAAAGGCCTGGAACACAAAGCCCACCGCGTCGCGGCGCAGCTGGGCCAGCGCTTTCTCGCTCATCTGGTCGAGGCGCTGGTCGCCGAGCAAGATTTCTCCGCTGGATGGCCGGTCCAGGCCGCCGAGCAGGTGCAGCAGTGTCGACTTCCCACACCCGCTCGGCCCCATCACTGCCACCGTCTCCGCCGAGCCGACCTCCAGGTCGACGCCGTCGACCGCGCGCACCAGCCCCTCACCCTGGCCATAGTCCTTACGCAACCCGCGGGCCCGCAGCGCGGACGCGTTCCCAGGGCCGGCACTCGTGCCGCTCATGACTCACCTTGCCTTGCTACAGACCGAGCGTCCTTCTGGCTGACCCAGCGTCGTTCGCAGGCCTCCAGCCAGCGCAAGTCCGCCTGCAACCGAAGAACGATCCCTTCCAGCAGCAGCCCGCCAGCCGAGCGATCCGGCTCGGCCATCGCGGCCCGCTGGACCTCCCGCAGCCGCCGTAGCAGCTCGCGGCGCTGTGCGTCGATGATGGCGACCGGGTCGGCCAGCCCCGCCATCGCGGCGGCGACCAGCTTCAGGTGAAACTCCGCCAGGTCAGGCCGGGGCCAGGTCACCTCCGACAGCCAGTCAGTGACCCGCTGCTGCCCAGCCGCGGTCAGCGCATACATCTTGCGGTCCGGCCGGTCCGGCAGGCCCGCCGACCGCTCACACACCACCAGGCCCGCTTTTTCCAGCCGGGCCAGCGTGACGTAAATCTGCCCCGTGTTCATCGCCTCGCCGAGAGGGCCTAGCGCCTGCCCTAGCCGCGCTCGCAGCTCATAGCCGTGCGACGGCTCCTTGGCCAGCATGGCCAGCACGACTTCCTGCTGCACAGGTCCCCTCCTGCCTAGCGGTTAGCTATATATAGCTAACAGTTAGCTCCGTGGCTTGTCAAGGGGTCACGAGTACTCCGGGCTGCTCTGCATGCAGCCTCACCGGATCACCCGGACAGCCACAGGGTCCGATCAGGCGAACGCGCGCCACGATCCGGAAAGTATGCGGAATACCCTTGGCTGTGAACGCTCGCGACCATCACATAGCGCCAGCTCAGCGGCACAAGATCGCCGGATAGGACGGCCTCCAGAGCCGTGTGCGTGCCCGTTGCGTGCCCGATCGAAAGGTCAGGCACGGAGATTCATGGTCACTCAGGAGGCCAGCACAGTGACGATGACCTGGGTAAGCGCTGATCTGGCGAGACATAGTCGCAGCCTTCCAAAGCTGGTCATGAGGGTTCGATTCCCTTCGCCCGCTCCGACACGTAAGCCCAGGTCACTGCGCCAGAGTAGGTTGTCTCGGTGATCAGTCGCGGCTCGGTCGGCCGGAGCTGGGCCACACACGGGCCACAGCGGGCGGGAACTAGGCGTCACCGCTGGCCTCTTCTGGCGGATTCGCAGTGGTGACGCGGACCTGTTGGACCAGGCCGCCGAGGGCCTTGGCGATGGCCTGGTCGCGGTCTCTGGTCGCGTGCTGGTAGATCATCGCAGCGCGCGTGCTCGAATGCCCCAGCCGGGCCATCGGCTCCTTAAGGCTCGCCTGGTGGCCGCGGCCAGCGTCCCACCCACGTGTCTCAGGTCGTGGAAGTGCAGGCCGGGCATGCCAGCCCGGTCACACGCGGCGTTCCAGATCGGCCGGAAGTTGGACCGGCGCAGCGCAGCGCCCTTCGGCCCCGCGAAGACCAGGCCCCGCTCCCCCGCCTGGGCGAACCGTTCCAGATGCCAGCGCAACTCGGGCACCAGCTCGGCCGGGAACGTCACCGTCCGCCGACCGGCCCGTGATTTAGGAGTCTCGGGCAGCAGGCCTCCCCGGTCCAGCTCGGCCGTCGTCTCGACGATCCGGATCTCGCACGCGTCCAGGTCGATGTTCTCCCGGCGAAGGCCGACCAGCTCGTCCCAGCGCATGATCGCGAACGTCGCCAGCAGCGCCATCGCGCGGTAGCGCACGGGAAGCGCGTCAGCGATAGCGAACACGACAGGCAGCGAAACGACCTCCCGCTCCGGCGACTCCTCCTTGCCCGCGCCCTCGATCCGGCACGGGTTACGGCGGACCATCTGATCATCTACGGCGGTCTCGAAGATGGCATGCAGCAACCGGTAGGCCTTGGCCACCGTGACCGGCCCGAACGGCCGCTGCGCCCGAGAGCCGGTATCGAGACGTTCCATGCGCCAGCGGCGAACCGCAGCCTCGTCAATATCGCTGAGCCGGACATCCCGGAAGCCACGCAGCCGAGGCTAGTCCGGGGCCGTGAACGTGCCCGCGATGCTGACAGCAGTTCTGACAGCAACGTCACCACGCATCCGGCTGATCCAACCTCCCACCACAACCAAGAACCGCGAGGCTAGGACGCCACAGCTCGCATCTGGCCAGAACTGACACGGAAGAGGTCACTTGATTCAAATTCCAGTACGGCCCACACGAGGCCAAATCCGAGGTCAGCCCACATGTGGGCCGCGTCACCCGCGTTCGTTGATCCACACCGAAACGTGAGCGGGCTCCAAGGCCTGCTGCACGACACCGGCCAGGTCATCGTGGACGGACTCCAGATCCACGGTGTCTTTCAGCCGCGCCGCGAACGCGGCCACGGTCTTGTCCGCGTCATACCGGGCCCGGTTGAACCGCCGGTCCACCCGCAGCTGCACCCGCCGCCGCAGCGGATTGAACAGCGCCGCCGCGGCCAGCGTGGAGACGGCGACCGCCACCGTACTGTGGAACGACAGCACCCGGGTGGCCAGCAGCACCGGGCCCGCGTACAGGCCGACCAGCACGCCCGTGAGGATAGCGTAGGCCAGGGTGCGGGAGATGATCCGGTCGATCTCATACAGCCGGTACTTCAAGATCGCCACACCGATGGACACCGGCAGGGCCAGAATCAGGACACCGAGCACACCGTCGAAAGCATTCACCACAGCAGAGGTCGCTGCGCCAGGAAGCGAGTCCGCCACCGTGATGCCCGCCAGCCCGACCCCGGCCAGGCACGCCCCGCTCATCAGCCACTTGAGCTGCTGGCGCCGCACCCCGTCGGCCCGGCGCCAGGCAACCACCTGCCGTCCGACCGCCATCAGCCACACCAGCACCTCGGCAACGGGTCCCACCCGATCCACCGCCGATTCCCACAGCACACGCGGCGTGATCGAGCGCCAGCAGGCTGCCACCGCTGTCCACCCGGATCGGTGCCCGACGACCGCGCCCAGCGCCTGGGCGAGTTCACCGGCCACGACCAGGGCAGCGAAGACAACCAGTATCCCTACGGCCCAGCGCCAGCGGCGCGAGGGCAGCGCGCCGTCAGGGAACAGCAGGACCGCCAACGGCAGGACTATGGCAGGCAGCGGCCCGGACACAGCCTCCCCACGACCACGGCGCGGCCCAAGGGCAGACCGCCATGGCCCAGCCGGTAACACAACAGCGCATATCCCGAGGTGGCACCGGTAACCAGCACGAAGATCGCGCCCGCCGGCAGCAGCCAGCCGACGGGGTTCGCAGGCTGACGGCGGGCAACCACAAACCCCACGGCCGCGAACCCCACCCCCAGCGCGGCCGGTTCCCACAGGTTCACAAAGGACGCCTGGCCCGCTGCCACCCACACCAGCACCAGCACGACGGTCAGCACCAGCGCCAAGCCAGCCGAAAGAAAAGCGATTACCTTGGCCGCAGTTTCGCGGTGACACCGCAGGCTGACGGCGGCCAGCACCGGCAGTCACCGCGTCCTGCCCACCAAGCCAGCGTGCTCACGAACCAGACGCTACGCCTGGATCGTCCCGTGAACGTTACGGCTCGGCTCCTCGGGGCAAGGGTCCGGGCGGGGCTCAGATCCGCGGATGGCCACGAGGGAGTTTCCATGATCCGGAATATGCCCGGAATGATCTCAGCCTCAAGCGAGCTGAGCGATCGAGTCCAAGCAGGCAGGATATACAAATTCGAAGGATTGGAAAGCCGGACTCCGGAGCCGTGTGCATACCCCCCAGAGGTCGTGCCGCACCCGTTTCACGCCGGAAGCTGGCGCTGGCGCTCCTTTAGCTGGCGAATGATGTCGCGGTAGCTGCCTCGCATGTCGTGCGGCACCCGCCATACATCGACCGTCCCGCAGCCGAGCGCGCGAACCTGCAAGGTCAGGGCGTCCGGCCGATCGAGGTCGCGCCCCCACTCGCTGCGATGACCAAAGATGGTGAACCCGCCGACGTCGACGTTGACGTCCTCGGGCACATAGACATCGACGTTGCCGAAGGCCACGAAGACTGTCATGGCTGTCTGCGGAAAGTCGATTGTGGCCTCCCGTAGATCGAGATCCAGGTCTCCGCAAGCACTGACCGCGAAGGTCCACCTGCGTAGCCGTAGCCGTGTCCGTCGCGAGACATGACCAAACAAGGCCGTGGTGAAGCGGGTCGGCTTGCGGCGCGGACGCACGGCCTGAGGGGAGACGCCCGGCAGGTCTTCCTGGACACGCGCCAGTTCCCCGCTGACACGGGCTTTGAGCGCGGCCTCGACTCGTTCGGAGAACTCCTCCGGCGTCAGGCGCCCCGCCATAAGGTGATCGCGAAGCGAGAGGACAACCTGCTCGCGCTCGGCATCCGAGACGCGAAAGGATGCATCCTCCATGGCCGCCACACTAGATCACGGCCGAGTCATAGGGCTACTGCCCGGATGGCAAGCGCCAGCTGCGCGGGCCGCGGTGCCAGTTCCTGAAACGCGACACCGGCGAGCGACCACGGCCGACGACCTGACTGGCAGCTTGAATAGCACGAAGCGGTCAGATGAGTGAAGTCGCCGCAGCGGTGGCGGCATGTGCGTTCTGGCCAATCCGAGCCCGGCCACGCATGGGCCATAAGCCAGCAACTCTCACGGTTACCAGCGGCCACTCATGGCCACTCAGCATCGGCAGCCAGCAGGAACATAGGTCCCGGTAGGCCGGTTCCCGTACCACCGACCTTCCAAGCTGGTCATGGGGGTTCGATTCCCCTCGCCCGCTCCGACATGTGAGTCCAGGTCAGAACGCGGCTGTACATCGGCGCGATCGGTCTCACCACTCACGTATCACAAATCGTGATACACTGTGGTGCATGTCCTCAGCCATCAGCATCCGTCTGGATGCCGAGACTCTTCGGGCGCTGGCGCAGCTAGAAGCCACCGGGCTCAGCAGGTCCGAGGCCGTCCGCCGCTAGGGGTGAAGACGGCCCAGTCAATCTCCTCGGTGAGCACCGGCCGGGGACAGACATCCAACCCGGTCTCCTCGCGCAGCTCGCGGACGGCGCATGCGGTCACCGCCTCGCCAGGTTTGCGTGACCCGCTGGGAGGCGTCCACGCCCAATCACCGTCCCAGGCCGGACCATGATGCGCACGATGCAGCAGCAGACACCGCCATCCATCGGGTCCCAGAGCGGCGACCACGACGGTCGCCCCATGCGGAGGTTCACGACTGACCGGCTCTCCATCCCAGGTGGTGAACTGGCCCGGGCCACCGAAATCGGCCATACCTCATTGTCGCCCTGCACACCCTGAGCGACACGACACGGGGAGTCGACCCTGCCCGGTACATGCCGATCAGCTCCTGGTAGCGCCGCCTCGGCACGAGGGTCTGCCATGCTGCGGCCATGCTCGGAAGAATGCATCACGTCGTCCTGGACTGCCGCGCGCCGGCCGTGGTCGCAGCGTCCTACTCGAAGCTGCTGGGGCAGCCGATCATGTACCAGAGCGGCGACTGGATTGTCGTCGCCCCGGACAGCACCTCATCGGGCCTGGCGTTCCAGCTGGCGCCGGACCACCGGTCACCCACCTGGCCGGACCCCGCCGTGCCCCAGCAGTTCCATCTCGACATCATGGTGGAAGACGTAACCGCGGCCGGACCCCGCGTCCTCGCCCTTGGCGCGACCAAGCTCGACGGCGAGAACGTCTACGCCGACCCCGCCGGTCACCCGTGCTGCCTGATCCCGCGCCCGGGCTGGGCACCGCCGATCCCCGCGGACGGCTGAGGCCGCCAGCGGGTACGGGTCTGCGCCGGGAAGGGGTCGCCCGGCGTGCGCTGACCGGGCAGCTCACGCCTGCTCCAGAAGGTCGCGCACCGCCCGGATCAGGGCAGCTTCGGCTTCGGCCATCTGGGCCCGGCGGCCGGAGTTCCACCGCCGCGCTGCCGTCGCCCGTCTGCGCACGCGCCTCGCGTGCTCCCGCACCCGCCGGGGGCTCGCGCCGCCCAGGCCATCCCGGGCGGTCACGGCCGAGACGGGATCCGTTGCGGCGGCGACCGCCTCTGCCGCGGCCGCCTCTGCCGCGGCCGGCTCCGGCGCTCCGGTGATGTCTGCGGTTGCGGCGCTGACAAGCGCCGCCGTCAGCTCGGCCGCACCGCTGTCCGCGGCGGTGGCAACGGCCCGGCCGACGACGCGGTAAGCGGTGCGGTAGTCGAGCCGCAAGCGCAGCGACAGGTCCTCGGCAAGGTCTGCCGCCAGGGTGAAGTCCCTGGCCGCCTGCTCCCCCAGCACGCTGATGTCCACACTCAGGCCGGCCAGCACGGCGGATCCCAGGCGGACGAGCCGCCCGGCCAGGTCGATCGCGCCAGCGACCTCACCGTAGGCGTAGAGCCAGTTGTCGGTGCGGGCCGATGGGGTCAGGCCGGTGGCGAGCAGCCCCGTGAGGCGGCCGACCAGCGTTCCGGCTCCGCCCCGCAGCACGGGAAGCGCGTAAGGGTTGCGCTTTTGCGGCATCAGCACGCTGGCCCGGCATAGCGAGGCATCGAGCGTCACGTAGCCGAATGCCGGGCTGGCGAATATCTCCAGATCCGCAGCCAGCTGTTCAAGGCTCGCGACGGTGAGTGTCGCCGCACCGATGGCATCCGCCAGCACATCGGTCGACCACATCGCGTCGCGGGTGTTCGCGCCGACGGAGCCGAAGCCGAGCAGCCGGGCAAGACGGGCACGGTCCAGCGGCAGCCTGGAGCCGCCCGCCCCGCCGGCGCCCGCAGGCGAGATGTCAGCATGGCCGTACGCGGCCTTGATACGGTCCAGGTTCCGTACGGCCTGCTCTGCGAACGCGCCCAGGTAGTGGCCGAACGTTGACGGCTGCGCTGGCTGGAGATAGGTGCTGTCCGCCCACATCGTGGCGGCGTGCTCGGCCTCGAGGCCGCCCGCTACGTCGGCGAATGCGATGACATCGGCGTGCAGGCTGAGCAGCTTGCCGCGCAGCGCGAGCCGGAAAGCGATGCGGCCTGCCTCCCTGCGGGTGCGGCCGAGGTGCAGCCAGCCGGCCGCCTGGCCAAGGAGTCGCTGCAGCTCCCGCTCCCTGCTGTTGTACGCATCGCCGTACACGGGGTCGTAAGGGAACGCGGCTGGCGGGGAGTCCAGCAGGCCGAGCAGCACCGCGCACAGCGGCGCCGCCTCCCCGCGCGACAGGGCGCCGCACCGGACCAGCTCGACCATGTGGGCGAGATCGGCGAGGGTCAGCCCGCGGTGCAGCAGCGGAGCGTCGGCGATCTCCAGCGCGTACCCGGCCGCAACCAGTTCCGGCGCGGGGCCGCTGGTAATCCTGGCCGTGGCACCCAGGTAGCCCTCCGGCGGCTGTCGCGGGCCCACGCGGGGCTCCCCGTTCATGGCACGCCGCCATCTGCCCCGGTGAACAGCGTGGGCGCACCACCGGAGACCAGGAAAACCTGGGTGCCGCGGACCCGGCCGGCCCGGCACTCCGCGATCAGCGCGGCCATCGCCTTCGCCCCGAACACCGGGTCGAGGAAGACGCCTTCCATCGTCGCCACCAGGCGTGCCGCTGCCCGGCCCTCCCGCGACGCGGCGCCATAGCCTGGCCCGATCCAGCCGCCGAGCACAACAGGTTCCCTCAGCGGGGCGCGGATGCCGCCCAGCGCGGCAGCCCCGGCCGCCAGCACCCGCACCCGCTCGCGGCTGTCAGCGACGGGCCTGCTCACGGTGACGCCGGCAACCTCGTAGGGCGCGGCGGTCAGGGCCGCGCCGGCCACCAGGCCGGCCTGCGTGCCGCACGACCCGGTCGCCAGCCACAGCGCGGCGGGCCGCTCGCCAAGCGCATCCAGCTGGGTGGCCAGCTCGACACTGGCGCGAACGTAGCCGAGCGCGCCGAGCGGAGTCGCGCCGCCGCGCGGGATGGGGTACGGGCGGCTGCCTGCGGCGCGCAGCTCAGCCGTGACCGCCTCGATGCCGGCATCCACTGAGGACCGGTCCGGGTCACCGGTGAACCGTAGGTCCACCCCGAGCCAGCGGTGCAGCCGCATGTTGCCCTCGTCAGCGGCTGAGCTGCCGTAGCACACGATGTGCGGCTCTATCTGGTGCCGCAGGCACGCCAGCGCGGCGAGCATTGTCCAGTTCGACAGCGGGCCCGCGCCGGTGACCAGGCAGTCACAGCCACGCCCGAGCGCGTCGGCGATGAGGTACTCAAGCCCGCGCAGCTTGTTGCCGCCAAGGCCGACGCCGGCCAGGTCGTCGCGTTTGAGCAGGACCGGCACGCCAAGCTCGCGGGACAGCCGCGGCGCCGGATGAAGCGGCGTTGGCTCCAGGACGAGACGGACGCGGGGATAACGTGCCAAGGGCCCCGCGCCTGGCGAGGCCACCGCGGAGCCGGGAGGTGCCGCCATGCCGGCATACTCGGCCGTCACCGCGGGGCCCCGGTGCAGGCCCGGCGGGCCCGGTCAACGAACGCGGCACATGAGCCGAGCGAGGCCCGGACATCGAGCAACTCGTCCAGCTCAGCATCGGAGATGGCGTCCAGGCGGGAGTCGGCCCGCAGGGCGGCACGGAAGTCTTGCTGATTGTCGATGCCGGCCATGGCGGCCGCGTACACGGCCTCGTGCGCGGTGTGCTTGCCGAGCGTGCTGGCGAGCGCGCGCATCACTGGCTCGGAGAGCAGGTACCCGCGGTGGGCGCGGAGATTGGCGAGCATCCGCCCGGTGTCGACACACAGGCCCTCGAGCATCCTCGCGCCCGCGTCCACACAGGCCGCGAAGTACATGGCGGTCTCGGGCACCACCAGCCACTCGGTCTTCCATGCGCGCCCATCACGCTCGTGCTCGCAGACCATCCCCTCCAGGGCCAGCCCAGCCTGCGCCCGGGCCGCCCGGGACAGGGTGACCAGGTGCTCAGAGATCTCCGGGTTGCGCTTGTGCGGCATGGTGATCGAACCGACTGTGCCGGGGGTGAACGTCTCGCGGACCTCGCCGATCTCTGGCCGCTGCAGCTGGTAGACCTCGTTGCCGATCTTGCCGGTCGTTGCCGAGATCGCCGCGAGCAGCCAGACGAACTCCGCGACGCCATCGCGCGAGGTGAGCCACGGCACGTCCGGGGCGTCCAGGCCGAGCCGGGCCGCGAAGGCGTCGAGCAGGCCGAGCGCGCGCTCACCCCAGAACTCCATCGTGCCGAGCGCGCCGCCGAGCTGGACAAGCTCCCAGCGGTTCCGGCCTTGCCGGAGACGTGCCAGGTGCCGGTCGAGTTCCATGGCCCACACGGCCGCCTTGAAGCCGAACGTGACCGGCAGGCCGGGCTGACCGTGGGAGCGCCCGCACATCGGGCTGTCGCGGTGCTCGGCGGCCAGAGCCAGGGCACGGTCCCGCATCCTGCCCACGTCGCGCTCGGCGATGGCACCCAGGGTCTTGAAGACCAGGGCGAACCAGGTGTCGGACACGTCCTGTACGGTCGCACCGTAGTAGACCCACTCGCGCGCCTCCGCCGGCAGGATGCTGCGCAGCGCCCGGATCAGCCCGAGGGTTGAGTGGCCGGTGGCCCTGGTTTGCTCGGCCACCAGGGCAAGATCCAGCCGGGAGACATCGGCATTGGCTTCTATGGCGTCCGCGGCGCCGCGCGGCACCAGCCCGACATCGGCTTGTGCCTGCGCAAGCGCGGCCAGGATGTCCAGCCACGCCTGGGTCCTGCCCTCGTCGGTGAACAGCGCGGACACCTCCGGCGTGGACCACAGGTGGCCGTAGACGCGCGAGTCGGCGGGGTGCGCGGTGCTCACCGGCCGGCACCCGGGAGGGCCAGCGCCGGTGGCGAGGCCAGGGCGGTGAGAGCCGGCGGATCAGCCGGTGCCAGGCCACAGAGCGCGCGCAGCGCGGTGCGCACCTCGTCGAGGTTTGCCCCCCAGGGCACCACCGCCGTCGTGCCATCCACCTGAACGCCCCGTTCCAGCAGGCAGCATTTGGTGAGCACGCGCGCGCCCGGCAGGCTGGCCGCCCGCAGCTTGGGGCACAGCTCGACGCGCCTGGGTTCGGCACCGTAGAAGTGCTGGTGGAACTGGCGGGACCGGTCACAGCCGATCAGCAGCCAGTCCGGGTGGTAGGGCGGATGGCAGTCCAGGAAGCTGACCTCCTGGCTGGCTGCCACGCCGCTGCCGCGGCAGGGCAGCAGATAGTGAGGTGCCGGAGTGGCCGCCATGAGCTGCCGCACGTCGACGGCGTCAAGCGCGAGCGTGACCGGCGGCAGATCCTCGTCGAAGGCGATCACCTGCTCGGCCATGGCCAGGAGCTTCGGCGGGTGCGGGGGGACGACCTCGGTCACGCGGACGGTGAGCGGTGCCGGCCGCCAGATGAAGTTCACATGCTCGAAGCGACCGTGGACCACGTAGGCGAGGACGCCGTCGCGGCGGTGCGCGAGCGCGGCGGCGGCGAGGGCCGACGCGTTGCCGACATCCGCCGAGGGCTCATCGATCCACAGCGTGGCAGTCGGGCCGGACAGCACACGCAGCTCCGCCACGGGCGAGAAAAGCTGGCCCGGGCGCTCCGGCCGCACCGCGACCAGCGCAGCTCGCGGCCCGTTGCGCAGGACGATGAACGTGGTCCGCCGGTAGATGTCGCGGCTTCGCAGCAGGGCCTCGATGCGCGATGGGATCAGCGGGATGTCAACGTCCTGCACCGACAGGCCGCGATACGGGCGGGTGATCATGTTGGGCTGCGGTTCCCCGGTCCCGGGCTCCGCGCTCATGTCAGCGCGCCCGCCCGGCGGTGTCCGCACGCAGCCCGAGCCGGAGTGTCTCCAGCGGCAGCACGCAGGACGGCGCCACGTTGCCGATGTTGGCCTCAGCGCCGAGCTGACAGATGAACCAGGCCTGCTGATTCTTGGCTGGCGCTTCGAAGATCACCTTGTCCTGCGGGATCACGCCGAGGATGGCCGAGACCACGTCCTCCCGGACCCCACGGTCGGCGCGGTAGAGTCCCACGGTCCCGCTCTCCCGGCCTTCGGCGATTACCCATGAGGCACCGCAGTCGAGGTCGCGGCTCATCTCCTTGACCCACTCCGCCGGCGTCGGCGGGTAGCTGCCGTCCTTCGCGCCGGTTTCGGCGAGCACCACGAAGTCGGCGGCAAGCTCCGTGATCAGTTCCTGCTTGCGGCCCTCCGGCAGCGCGCAGAGCCCGTTCGACACCTCCATGTGGGTGACGCCGATGCCGCCTGCCCAGTCCCGCAGCTCGGCGACCCGGTTCTGCAGCGCGGCTATCTCAAGCAGGGTTCCGCCGAGCGACACCGGGCAGCCGTACCGCTGGCACATGCTCACCCGGACGCTCAGGGCCGGATCCACGTAGCCGATGCCCCAGCCGACCTTCACGATGTCCACCAGGTGCGCAGCCTGTTCGAGGAAGGCACGGGTGGCGTCCGGCGTCAGCCCGGAGTCCAGAACATGGGTGATCCCGCGGGTGCGCGGCTTGGCAGACCGGGCTGGCAGGGTCAGGAACGTGGGTGCATCCGGCACGGCGCGCCTCCGGCTCTCATGGTGTGACCGAACCATAGGCACGCCGAAACGGAACTTTCGCTGTCCTGGGAGGGTGAGGTTCGGGGCTTTCTTCGACCTCGGCGCCAACGGCCGGGCGCTGGGCCGACCGTGGTCCCCGCCCAGGGCAATCGCGAGTTCCGGGGTTCGCCGCGGCCCAGCACCGGGGCGGGCCCCGGCCCGGCACGGGCCGGGGCCCGGCAAGGTCCCCCTAGGCTCGGAGTTCCGCGCGGACCAGGGCGGCGCCGTCGGCGAGTGCCCGCAGCTTGCCCGCGGCGATCATCCGTGGCAAGTTGATCAGCCCGCAGTCGGTGGACAGCCCGAGCCGGTCCGCCGGGACGTACTCGAGGACCTGCCTGATCCGGTCGGCGACCTCATCGGCGCTCTCGGTGACCGTGGACTTGACGTCGATCACGCCTGCCACGAACGGCTTTGACCAGTTGTTGTCGGTGAGCGGCTTGAGGTCGTCCGGCCCGGTGCGGCCGACCTCGTAATTCAGCGCGTGGATGTTCGCGTTCAGCACGTGCGGGAAGATCGCCCATGCGCGCTCCGGCGCCGGGGCGTCGGCAGCGCGCTTGTCGAGCACGAAGGCGCCGAACTCGGTTTCCGTCTCATCCGGGAAGTAGGCGGGCGTGCCGGAGTAGTTGCCCCAGCAGGTGTGCACCCAGAACTGGCAGTCCACACCCTCGACCGCGGCGTTGAGCGCCTCGATCTCCCAGTCGCCCATGCCGTACGGCCAGACGAACTCGTCCAGCTGGATGATGTCGCAGCCATTGTCGGCGAGTTCCCTGAAGTCCTCGTTGAACGCCCTGGCCAGCGCCATGGCGATTTCCCTCGTGTCCTTGTAGTGCAGGTTCGTGGTGGCTGCGGCGATCACGCCCAGGCCCGTGTAGGACACCTTGACCGGCTTCTTCGTCGCCTTCCGCACCGCGCGCAGGTTGACCAGGTGGAACGGGACCTCCCGGCGGATCTCCCCGATGCAGGTGGGGGAGTACAAGGTGGAGTAGATGGGCAACCCGATCGGCGGCCCGGACAGCCGGTAGCCGGAAACACGCTCCAGGTAGTAGTAGAGGATCGTGCCGTATGGGGAATCGCCGCCGTACACCTTTCCGTCGCTGATCACGTCCAGGCCAGCCGCTTCCTGGTCATGCACGATCGCACCGACCACGTCCTCGAATGCCTCCTTGCTGATCGAGTCGTGGATGAACTCACCCTTGGGCAGCGTGGCGAACGCGTGCCCGTCATACCACCGTGGATTGGGGTAGTTGCCGACCATAGTGGTGGGCAGCAAGATCTCCTGACCGCCGACGAGCATCCTGGTTGCTCCTTCCGGTCGCGAGGTGACTGTGAGTGCGCCGAGCGTAGGCCGCGCTGCCCGCGGGTTTCTTCCCTACGGGGGGACCGATCTTGCGCGCCCGATGCCCATGACGGGGCAGAATTCGGCCCGTTCTCAGCGGCCCGGCCGGGCGGTGTACCCGGCAGCGGTGACCGGGACCGGAGCGGGGCACCAGGACGGCGGCGGCCGGTCAGCGCTCGTCGTGCAGGGCCTGGAGTGTCCCCCAGGCCCGGGTGGCGAGCTGCAGGTTGAAGTGAACGTCGGGGTCGTTCAGCTCCAGCCCGGTCAGCTCGCGGATCCGCTGCAGCCGGTACTTCAGCGTGCTCTTGTGCACCGACAACTCGGCGGCGGTGGCATCGTAATTGCCGCCATGCTCGAGGTACTGGGTCAGCGTATGCACCAGTTCTGCCTTGCGGCGCTCGTCGTAGTCGAGCAGGCTGCCGAGCCACTCCCGGACAAACCTGTCCACGTCGCTGAGGTCCGGGATGGCCGCGAGCATGCGGAAGATGCCGAGCTTGGGGTACTCGCACGCGCCGCTTCCTGGCAGCAGCGTCTTTTGCAGCCGCAGCGCCAGCTGCGCCTCGCGCAGCGACCGCGGCAGCTCCGAGGGACGGGCACAGAAGCCGCCGACCCCGATGTAGCACTGACCGCCGATGTCGGACATGATCGCGCGCCGGAACTGCTCCCAGGGGACCTGATCGGCGGTGACGATGGCGACGTCGCCGGACCAGGTCTCGAACAGCCCCGCCTGCCGCCCTCGGCGCATGGCCCGCCGGACCGCGCCCAGCAGGGCGTCGTGGGCCCGGGCGCGTCCTCTGCCCTCGACGAGCACCACCCGGTGCGGGCGCCGCAGGTCATAGTCAAGAGCCTCGGCCCGGGGCAGCGCGCTCTCATCGTCGATCCCGGCCAGGAGGTCGTGCACGAGATCGCGGCGCAGCCGCAGCTCGGTATCGGCGATGCCACGCAGCCGGGCCAGCTCCATCGAGAGCACGGTCGCCCCGTGCTCCAGGGCCACCAGGTCGGCCTTGTCGGCCCTGTGCCCGGGGTCGATGAGCGCCAGCACGCCGATCACGTCGGATCGCGGGGAGGCGAGCAGGATGAGCCGTTCCCCATCGCGAACCGGCCTGCCGGCCCGCATGAGCCGGCGGAGCACCTGCTCACGCTTGGCGAAGGACTCCTTCGGATAAGGGCTGGGCTGGCCCGGCCCGGCCCAGGCGGACAGGTTGCCGTACCGGTCCTCGATCGCCACTGGCATGCCGGTGAGCTCGTGCAGCGCCCCGGCGATTCCCGGCTGGCCTTCACCGGAGACCGCCACCCGGGTGAGCCGCTCATGGATGTCCATGCTGCGCTGCAGGCTGGTCACCGTGCCGGCCAGGGTGGCATTCGTGGCGGCGAGCTCCGCCGCGGTGGCGCGCTCCTTGGCGTGCAGCCGGGCGTTCGACACGGCAACGCCGGTCTGCTGCGCGAGCACCTGGATCAAGAACCGCTCCTCCGCGGATGGCTCCAGGTCACAGGACGCGACAAGGTGGCCCAGCAGGCCATCGGCGCCACGCAGCGGGTACGCCCACGCCCATCCGCGGCCGGGCAGCTCCACCTTGCCGCCGGCGGCGCTCAGCGTGGCCAGCTGGCCGGCCAGGCCGCGGGGCGAGGGATCGGGGCAGAGGATGCCGGGACGCCACTGGCCGTCGGTGAAGCTGTAGCCTTCGACCCGCCACGAGCCAAGACCCGGTGCCGACGAGGCAGCGAGTTCCAGGATCTGGTCCTCATTGACCGACTCGGTCATCAGCAGCGAGATCACCAGCAACGCCCGGAACTCACTCAGCCGCTCCCGCAGGTTCTCCTGCGCGGTGTCCCTGGGTGCTGCGCGCGGCGCGCCGTCCGCGGGTGCGCCGGGGCGGAGCACAGCCGGGGGCGCCAGCCCGTCTGCTGCGGTTCGTTCGGCAGCCATCGCAGCGGGTCAGGCGCCCGCCGACCTGAGAAACTCATCAGGCCCGACGTAGTAAGGATTCTCCACGAGGATGCCCTGGACCAGCACCTGCGGATGAGTCTTCACGACGTTCACCACGATCTCGCCGCTGAACCGGTCCAGGTCGTACAGGCAGAGCACGATGACCGGGTAGCTGGAGGTGACCCGGTTCAGCTCGGATTCGTAGCCGATCAGGTGCTCCACCCCGGGCGCGTCCCGCAGAGCCCAGGTCATCTCGCCGGCCAGGCGGAAGAACGAGTAGCCGTCGATCTCCGCCTTGATCATGCTTTCGGTCCAGAACGCGAGCATGTGGCTGGTCGTGAACTCGCCGCCGGCCAGGTAGGTCGACTCAGGAAGGTGAATATCCAGCTGCCCGTCCGGCGGGCCGGGCTGGCTGCGGGAGCGGGGCAACGACTTCAGCCGCTTTGCCGTGAGCGCAGAGTCGACGACGCAGATGCACTTGTCCCCGGCGGCCAGTCCCGCGCCCAGGTAGCCGGTGAGCAGCCGGTCCCGGTCAGCGTCCCCGCGGTAGAACGCGCATACGTGACTCCCCGGCGCCAGGCCTATGTCATCGATGCCGCTGGGCACTGGTCCGGTCATCTTGCCCACCACCTCGTGACCGCGATAGGCGGATAGTACTTCGGAAACCAAACATGGAGTTCCCCCCGGGGAGACGAATATCTGCCGGACTGCCAGCCGTTCAGGGCAGAGCGATCGTTCCGGAAGTGCGATGGTTCGGGCAGAGCGTTCGTCCGGGCCGCCCGGTGGCCGCGGCAGGGCAAGGCCGAGTTCAGCGGATCCGGATCCGCCAGTCAGCCGCGGCGCACCAGGTGCCGGTGGCCAGCACCGGGTTCAAGTCGAGCTCGGCTATCTCCGGGTTGCCGGCCATCAGATCGCCGACGCACGCGATCACGGCCGCGACGGGCCCAAGGTCCACCGGAGGCCGGCCCCGCAGCCCGCTGAAGATGTCCGCGCTGCGCAGCGATGTCAGCATGGCGGTCGCGTGCGCCCGGTCCACCGGCGCGACCGCCAGCTGGACGTCGCGCCAGGTCTCCGCGAGCACGCCGCCGAGGCCGGCCAGCACCATCGGCCCGAACTCCGGGTCGCGGACCCCGCCGACCAGCAGCTCGACACCCTCGAGCTGCTGCTGCACCACGACGGCCGCTCCCTCAGCCAGCCTGAGCAGGTCAGCCGCTGCTGCCCGGACCGCCGCCCGGTCGGCAAGCGCCAGCCGCACCCCGCCCACGTCGCTCTTGTGCGTCAGGTCCGGGTGGTCGACCTTGACGACGGCGGGGTAGCCGACCCGATCCGCGGCCGCGGCCGCGGCCTGCGCGCTGGTGCACCGGATGGTCTCGGCAACCGGGATCCCGGCATCAGCGAGCAGATCCCGTGCGGTCGTGGCGGGAAGCAGCCCGCTGGAGGGCGGGAGCACTGCCCGTTTCGCCGGCCGCGGCGGCGCCGCGTCCGGCCCCTGGGCCACCCGCAGGCCGCAGCGGACGGCGGTGCCGGCCGCCCGGGCGGTACGCTCCGGCCACGCAAAGCACGGCACTCCTGCGTTCTGGAGCAGGCTCGCGTGCGGGTCCGCGGTGCGCGGCGCCACCCAGCAGACATAGACCGGCACCGGTACCCCGTCCCGCCGCAGCCGGGCCACCGCGTCCCGCACGGCCACGGCCACCTCTGGCGACGCGGAGCGCTGCAGCAGCACCGGCACGACCACATCGACCTCACCGGAGCGGGCCAGCATCTCGATCGCGGCCGGGTACAGGGTGGTGAACAGCCGCCAGGCCGGGGTCATGTCCACCGGGTTGCGCGCGCTGGCATAGCCGGGCAGCAGCGCCCGCAGCTTGTCCTGCAGCGGCCCGCTCAGCTCGGGAACCGCCAGGCCTTCGTCAGCCAGCAGGTCGGCCAGTTCCACACCGGTGCCCCCGGAGTTGGTCACCACCCCGACCCGGGGCCCGCGCGGCAGCGGCTGGCCGGACAGGGCCCGCGCCGCGTCCAGGGCCTGCAGCCCGGTGCGGACCCGGGCCACCCCCGCCTGCCGCATCGCGGCGTCGCGCACCGCGTCGTCGGTGGCCAGCGCGGCCGTATGGGACACTGCGGCCCGCCGCCCAGCCCCGGTGCGCCCGCCGATGACCACGATGACCGGCTTGACGCTGGTGGTGAGGCAGGCCTCGGTGAAAAACCGGCGGGCGTCGGTGATCGACTCGAGCAGCAGGCAGATCACGGTCGTCTCCGGATCCTGGCGCAGGTAGGCGAGGAGTTCCGCGTCGGTGATGTCCGCCTTGTTGCCGGCCGCGAACACCTTGCCGACACCCAGTCCCTCATCCCGGCCGAGCTCGTGCACCGCCATGCCGTACGACCCGGACTGGGTGACGACGGCCACCCCGCCGCCGCGCGGGGCCCCGGCCGCGATGGAGGCGTTGAGCGGCAGGCCCGCGTTCTGCACGCCGAAACAGTTGGGCCCGACCAGGCGCACACCGCCGGCCCGGGCCGCGGCCACCGCGTCCGCCTGCAGTTTCGCCCCCTCGGCGCCCACCTCCGCGAACCCGGCGCTGAGCACGACCACCGCCTTGACCCCCTTGTCCGCCGCGGCGCTGACGATGTCGGGCACGGCGGCGGCCGGCGTCGCGATGACGGCGAGGTCGACGTCGCCAGGAACGTCACGCAGGTCGGCGTATGCCGGCTGGCCACCGACCGTCGCCGCCGGGCAGACCGGCAGCACCTCACCCGGGAAGTCAGCCAGGTTGTCCCACAGCAGCCGGCCCACCGTCCCGGCCCGGTCGGAGGCACCGACCAGGGCCACCCGGCGCGGCTCGAAGACGGCGGCGAGGCCGTCGCGGCCGGTCAGCATGCGCAGTCCGGGCCGCCACCGGGCTCGAAGACCCGGTCCAGCTCACGGGGCGAGAACTCCGACCTGCGCACCTTGAGCGGATCCACCGAGCGGATCGCGGCCAGCTCGGCCGTTGACGGCGGCGCGACGGTACGCAGGTCACCGGCCACCTCCAGCGGAAAGCCGGTGGCGGCGCGGATCTCGGCCACGCTGACGTCCGGGAAGAGGAGAACCAGGCGGGCGCGGCCATCCCGGAAGTCGAACACGCCCAGCTCGGTGACCAGCCACTGCGGGCCGCCACCGGTGAAGCCGAGCTCGGCCCGGGTTCCCAGCGGGGTACGGTGCCCCATGTCGGTGATGAAGTCACAGCTCTCCACCAGGGTGCGGCCGGACCGGTGCCGGGTGGTCCATAGCGTCAGCGCGCCGATCGTCGCGGACAGGTTGCAGCCACCGCCGCCCCCGCCCAGCTTCACCTCCGGCCGGCCTGCCGGGCCGATTGCGGTGACGTTCGTGTTGCCGAACCTGTCGATCTGCCCGCCGGACAGGAACATACGGTCCACGTCACCGCGGATGGCGGCGTCAAAGAACTCCTCGAACCGCATGCTGTAGGCCGCACCCCGGCTGAGGCTGGCATCGTTGCTGGTCGGCGGGATGAACAGCGGATCGGGGTTGACCGCGTACGTCGCGCCCTCGACCAGCAGCATGTCCGGTGCGTGGGTATGCCGCGCCACGTGCATCGCGACCTGCGCACACGGGCTGCCGAACCCGTGGAACACGGTCTCGCCCGGCCGGATGGTCCGGGCCAGCGCGACAACGAACCATTCATCGATCGACCAGCTCATGCGAACAGCTCCTGCCACGCGGCGGTGGACTCCGACCAGGTGGTCAGCGCGGCGAGGCGGCCGGGGCCGACGGCCGCCCGGTAGCTTTCCTCATCGCCATCCACGTAGCTGGCCAGGTACTTGTCCAGCCCCGCCGGTCCGGACCGGGCTGCCGACACGTACTCGCGCAGGTGGCTGCGGTCGTAGGCGTAACGCGGGTAGCAGGAGGCCGGATGCGCGCCGAACGGCACCTCCGCCACGGCAGCCACCAGGTGGCCGGGGATGGTGACGCCGGACGCGGCCACGGCGTCGGTGGACACCAGCTCGTCCACGGTCGCGATCACCGTCCGGGATGCGGCGGCAACCCGCTCGTCCAGGACGTACGGCTGCTCCAGGTGCAGGTTGCCGTACCGGTCCCCGGATGGCGCATGCAGCAGCGCGACGTCCGGGCGCAGCGCGGGCACCGCGACCAGGGTCTCCCCGGTGAACGGGCAGGTGATCTCGGCGTACTCGGGATGCAGCCCGGCGATGCCCGACCCCCGGACCCCGCGGACCGGCAGGAACGGAAGGCCCATCTCCGCGGCGCGCAGCTGGGCGAGAATGGTCGCGCAGCAGCTCTCCGCCACCTCGATGGTGCCCTCCTCGGCCGCGTGGCGGTAGGCGGGCGCCAGGCCGAGGTCCTGCTCGAACCCCACGTAGCTTTCCTCGAGACGGCGCACGGCCCCGGCTGCCACCAGCATGTCCACGTCGATGCTGTGGGCCGACCCAACCACGTGCAGGCCGCGGCGGCCCTGCCGGACCAGCTCCCGCACCATCGCCATGGGCAGCCGCGCGCACAGCCCGCCGCCGAGCGCAACGATCGTGTCGTCACCGACCAGTGCGATCGCGTCGGTAAGACTGGCTCGCTTATCTCGCAGCGGCTGCAGGCTCATGGTCATCCTCCGAGAGTGACGGCTGGCCACCCGGCACCGCCGGCGGCCGCGGGTTCTGGGCTGGCCACCAGACCGCAGGCCTTGATCGCAGCGGCCAGCACGGGGTCATAGACCGGGGCGAACGGAGGCGCGTAACTGAGGTCGAGCGCCGCCAGATCGGTCACCGTCAGCCCGGCATGCAGCGCGGTGGCCAGCACGTCGATGCGTTTCGCCGCGCCCTCCCGGCCCGCCAGCTGGCCGCCGAGCAGCCGGCCCTCCGCCGTGTGCACCAGCCTGACGTGCAGCGGCTGCGCGCCCGGGTAGTACCTGGCCCGGGACCGGCTGACCACATCGGTGGCGGCGGCGGCCAGACCCGCGGCCCGGGCTTCGGCGAGCGTCAGCCCGGTGCGCGCCACCTCGAGGTCGAACACCTTCACCACCGCGGTGCCGACGATGCCGGCGAAGGCAGCGGCACCGCCGGCTGCGACGGTGCCGGCCACCCGCCCGGTCTTGTTGGCGGCCGGACCCAGCGGTATCCAGGCCGGCCGGCCAAGCACCCGGTGCTGCAGCGCAACACAATCGCCGGCCGCGAACACACCCGGCAGCGACGTGCGCATGCTCGCATCGACCAGCACCGACCGATCCGGAAGGTGCTCTGCGCCCGCGCGGATCAGCAGGTCGGTGGCCGGGCGCACCCCCGTCGCCACGACCACCAGGTCGGTGCCGATCTCGGCACCGTCCACCATCACGGTCAGCGCGCCCCAGCCCCCGCCCTCGCGTACCCCGCCCAGCCTGGCGCCCAGCCTCAGCCTGGTGTGCCGTTCCATCTCGGCCCGGGCCAGCTCGGCGACCGGCTCGTCCACGTTGCCCAGCACCCGCGGTAGCGCCTCGATGACCTCCACCTCCGCGCCCGCGCAGACCAGGGCCTCGGCCGCCTCCAAGCCGATGTACCCGGCTCCCACCACGACGGCATGGCGGATGGTGCCCCCCTCCAGCAGCCGCCGCAGCTCGATCGCCTCATCGAGCGACCGGATCGTGAAGACCCGGGACCCGTCGAGTCCGGGTGCCGGCGGCCGCACGGGCGCGGCGCCGCTGGCCACGACCGCCGCGTCGTAGCCGAGCGGGCCATCGCCGCCCGGGCCGGCGATGTGCACCTGGCGCGCGCAGGTGTCGATCGCGGTGACCCGCGTGTGCAGCCGCAGGTCGATGCCGCGCCGGTCGCGGAACTCGCTGGGCGGGTAGGCGAGCAGGCCTTCCGCCTCCGGCACGGTGCCGCCGAGGAAGTAAGGGATCCCGCACATGCCGTAGGCGGCGAAACCGCCTGCCTCGCAGACCACCACGTCGAGCGCGGGCGCGACCCGCCGGGCTGCGGACGCGGCCGACATCCCCGCGGCCCCTCCGCCGATCACGACGAGCCGTGCCATCTGTCGCCTCGCCTTTCCACCGGCCCGTGAGCGCACCACGGTGCCGGGCCGGCAACGTCGCTTAGGGACGAGCATGCGGCAGCGTCCCGGTGGCGGTCAGGTCTTGCCGGGACAAAGAACCGGCTCGGGCTCGACCCGCCAGACCAGTGGAATCGGATCCGGGAACGGTCACGCCCGCGGCGTCAACTCTCCCGGTCCATGCGGCTGGCCAGGAACTCGTCGGGCTCGAGGTAGTACGGGTTGTCGATGACCATGCCCCCGAGAAGCGCCTTGGGGTGCGTCTTCAGCACGTCCATGATCAGCTCGCCGGAGCACCTGGTCAGGTCGTACAGGCAGAGGTTGACCTGGGGGAAGTTTGACATGATGCGGTTCAGCTCGGACTCGTAGCCGATCAGGTCCCCGACGACGCGCTCGTTGCGATGCGCCCAGCTCATGTCCCCGATGTTCCGGGCGAGCCCCGGCCCGTCCGCGCACGGGCCCTGCCGGGCCTTGGCCTCCCAGAACTCGAGCATGCGCTGGGGCAGGAATCCGCCCTCGGCCAGGTAGGTGTCGTAGGAGTCGAGCACCTCGAGCTGACTGACCGATACGTACGGGCCCACCTCGATGTGCTCGGACATCCTGGCCAGCACGTCGCCGGGGGTGCAGCTGTCCACCACGCAGGTGCACTTGTCCCCCGCCTTGAGTCCCTCGACGAGGAATGGGATGAGGATGTCGTCGCGCTCGGCTGGCCGGCGGTAGAAGCCGCAGATGTGATCGCCGAGGCTCAGCTGCAGGCCCAGCACCTCATGCCGTGCTTGTGCGGTCATGGTCTTCGCCTTCGCATCAAGCGCCGCCGCCCGGCGCGCAGGGTTAATCCGCGTGGGCCGGGCTCTTGCTGACCGCGTCCCGGCCCACGCGGCGCCATCAGAGCGTGCTCCGCACAGACCGGGCCGCCTGGCCCATGTTGCGCAGCTTCGCATAGGCGGTGGTGCGGCTGAAATAACCGAGCCCGCAGTCGGGCGCGACCAGCAGCCGGCCGGCGGGCACTACCTCGAGCGCGCGGCGGATCCTGGCCTCGATCTGCTCGACGGTTTCCACTTGCAGGTTCTTGGCGTCGACCACCCCGACACCGAGCACCTTGTCGGTGGGGAAGTCGCGGAAGGCCTCCAGCTCGTTGAAGCCCTTGCTGGTGAACTCGAGGTGGATCACGTCCGCGGGCGACTCCTTGAACAGCGGCATCATCGACGTGGCGTGATCGTCGAACACGTCGCGCTGGCCGTCCACGCTGCCGTAGCAGACGTGCCAGAACTTGATCGCGTCGACCCCGTCGAACAGGATGTTCTGCATCTCGATCTGCCACATGTCGGTGGTGTACGGCGGCAGCACGTCGATCAGCTGCACCGCCTCCAGGCCCATGCTCACCAGGTACCTGAGCTCCTTGTTCAGCGCGATCGCCAGGTCCCTGGCCACCGCGAGCTGGTCACCGTAGTACTCGTCCTTGACGATGATGCTCTGCTGGGCGGGCCCGAGGAACGCGACCTTGAACGGCTTGTCGGTGGCGTTCTGCATGGTCATGACCACGCTTTCGAAGATCGGCCGTTCCCAGGTGATCTTGTCTTTGACGAGCGCCTGATAGAACGGCCGGTACTTCGGCCCATCACCCGGCGGGCCGTACGGTGCGAAACCGCCCAGGTTCTCCGGGATGAAGTGGAAGATCGGCTCCAGCTGGAACCCGGGCGCCTCCCACTCGTAGTACTGCGCACCGTCGCACAGGATGTCCAGCCCGGCCTTCTCCTGCTCGCGCGAGCAGATCTTGCAAGCGTCCTCGTAGGCCACCCGCAGGTTGTGGCTGCGGTAGACGGGCTCGCTCAGCGAGCCGAGGACGCGGCCCTGCAGCCAGTGCGGCCGCGGGAACGCCGACACGGCCGAGACGGGAAGCAGCACCTCTTCACCGCGGATCTCCATCGATGTCACCTCTCCAGCTCACGGGTTCCTCTATGTGTGGCGCGGCTGCCTAGGCTGCGGCAGCACCGTGCCCTGCTGGCCTGGCCCCTGGGCCCACGGTTCACTCTGTGTCCGGCGCCACCCCGCCGGCCATGACCTGCCTGGACGAACTCGCCGGCAGGTCCGGCCCTTGCGGGACAGGAAAGACGGCCTTGCGCGCGCGGCTCAGCGATCGCTCAGCACGGCCCGGCTGGCAGCGGCGATGCGCTGGGCCGAGACGTCCACCTCGGCCTCAAGCGAGGCCGCCACCGGCAGCGGGACATTGCCGCCGCTGACCCGGGTCACCGGTGCGGCGAGGTCGCGGAACGCCTCCTCCGCGGCGATCGCCGCGATCGCGGCGCCCCAGCCGAGCTGGCCCGGGTTCTCTTCGGCCACCACCAGCCGCCCGGTGCGGCGAACCGACGCCAGCACCGCTGCCGCATCCAGCGGCACCAGTGTCCGAAGGTCGAGGACCTCAGCCCGCACGCCCTCGTCGGCGAGCGCATCGGCGGCCGCCAGGCAGGCACCGACGGTGATTGACAACCCCACCAGCGTGATGTCGCGGCCCGCCCGCACGGTGCGGGCCTGGCCCAGCGGAAGCACGTGCTCGCCGTCGCCGACCTCCTCCTTGCGGCCATACAGCGCCTTGTGCTCGAACACGATGACCGGATCGTCGTCCCGGATCGCTGCGGCGAGCAGCCCGAATGCCTCAGCCGGGCCCGCCGGTGAGACGATCTTCAGCCCGGGCACGCACATGGCCCAGTTCTCCAGCGACTGGCCGTGCTGGCTGCCAAACCCCAAGCCGCCCGAGCCGTTCGCGCCGCGCAGCACCAACGGCATGCTGACCTGGCCGCCGGTCATGTAACGGACCTTGGCGATCTCGTTGGCCACCTGATCCCAGCAGACCGCGTAGAAGTCGGCGAACATGATCTCCGCGACGGGCCGCAGCCCGCCCATGGCCGCGCCCATCGCGGCGCCCGCGATGGCCTGCTCGGAGATCGGCGTGTTCCAGACCCGGTCAGGCCCGAACCGCTCGCGGAGCCCTCCGGTGGTCTTGAAGACGCCGCCGGAGGCCACGTCCTCGCCGAGCAGGACAACCCGGTCGTCCCGGGCCATCTCCTGGGCCAGCGCCGCGGCGATGGCCTGCCGGTAGGTCAGTTCCGCCACTGCCAGCTCCCGTCGCTCCATACGTCCGCCCAGGCGCCGGACGGATCGGGTGCGGGCCGGCTGAGCACCTCCCGCGCCAGGCCGGCCACGTCAGACCGGATGCGCGATTCGATCTCGGTCAGCTTTTCCTCGGCCATGCCCGCCTGCAGCAGCGCGGCTCTGGTGCGCACCAGCGGGTCACGCTCGCGCCACCGGGCCACCTCCTCGGCTGGGCGGTAGGTGCCGCCGTCGGCCGCCGAGTGACCCTTCAGCCGGTAGGTCTGCGCCTCGACCAGGCTCGGCCCTTGCCCACCGCGGGCCGCGTCCACCGCCGCGGCGACCACCTGCCGTACGGCGGTGACGTCGTTCCCGTCCACCACGACCCGGTCCAGCCCGTAGGCGGCGGCCCGGTCGGCGGCGGGCAGCGCTACCGGTGTGACGTCGCCGATCGGCGTGTACTCCATGTACCAGTTGTTCTCGCAGACGAAGACGACCGGCAGCCGCCAGACCGCGGCCAGGTTCACCGCCTCGTGGAACGCACCGATGTTGGTGGTCCCGTCGCCGAAGAAGCACACCGTCACCTGGCCGCTACGGCGGATCTTCGCAGCCCAGCCGAGCCCGCAGGCGATCGGCAGGTGCGCGCCGACGATGGCGTAGGACCCGTAGTACCCATGCTCGACGCTGGTGATGTGCATCGACCCGCCCTTGCCCGCGCAGATTCCGCCGGCCCGGCCCAGCAGCTCCGCGAGCACCGCGCCGGGCGGCGCGCCGCGGGCCAGGGCGTGCGCATGGCCCCGGTACGTGCCCAGCGAGTAGTCGTCGGGGCGGAGCACCGACGCCGCCCCGACCGCGATGGCTTCCTGGCCAAGCCCCAGGTGCACCGGCCCGTGAACCTGCCCTTGCCGGTAAAGCGAGTCGACCCGCTCCTCAAAAAACCGCAAAAAACACATTCGCCCAAAAAGGTCCAGGTCATCGGGGGCGTCCATGACCTGGACGTTACGGCGGCCGGGCACCGGCGGCTTCGTCCTGGCGGGCCCAACCGGGGCCGGGGGGTCAACCGCGGAGGGCCTGGAGGGTCAGCCAGGCCCTCGTCGCTAGCTGCAGGTTGAAGTGCGTCTCGGGATCGCCCAGGTCGAAGCCGGTCAGCTCACGGATCCGCTGCAGCCGGTATTTCAGCGTGCTGCGGTGCACGGACAGCGCGCGAGAGGTGGCCTCATAACCGCCGCCGTGCCGGAGGTACTGGGTGAGGGTCGTCACCAGCTCGGTGTGCTTGCGCCCGTCGTAATCGGCCAGGGTCCCGAGCCACTTGTGCACGAAGCCCTCCACATCGGCCAGGTCCTCGACGGATGCCAGGATCCTGAGCACGTCGAGGTCGGCAAAGACCGACGTCCGCTCCACCGCCGATGAGGCCTTCTGCAGGCGCAGCGCCAGGCGCGCCTCACGCAGCGACTGGGCCAGCTGCGACGGCCGCGGGTACGGGTCACCCACGCCCACCCGGCAGCGGCCTCCGCCCAGCTCAGCCACGATGGCCAGGCGCAGCGTCTCCCAATCGGTGCCACCGCCCGGGGCGAGGATGACCACGGTCCCTGCCATCGTGCCGAGCAGGCCGGGCAGCTGCTGACGACGCAGCGCACGGCTGGCGGCGTGCAGCACATCCTCGTGCGCGGGGAAACCTTCGCTGACCTCCACCACCGCCGCCTGATGCGGCAGCCCCAGGTCATAGCCCAGTGCCTCGGCGCGCAGGTAAGCACTTTCGTCGTCGGTGCCGGTGAGGAGGTCGCGCACCAGCTCACGGCCTACCCGCAGCTCGGTGTCGGCCAGCCCGCGCAGCCGCGCCAGCTCGACCGCCAGCACGGTGGCACCGTGCTCGAGGGCCATCACGTCCGTCGTGCTCGCGTGACGGCCCGGGTCCATCAGAGCCAGCAGGCCCAGCACTCCAGGACGCGGCGAGGCCAGCGCGACGACCCGGTCACAATCCCGCACCGACCGGCCCGCGGTAATGAGGCGGCGGAGCAGCCGCTCCCGGTCGTAGGCCGACGGCTTGGGGTAGCAGGCAGGCTTGCCCGGCCCGGCCCAGGCAATCAGGTTGCCGTACCGGTCCTCCACCGCGACCGCCAGCCCGGTCAGGTCGTTCAGGGCCTCGGCGATCCCTGCCGCCCCTTCCCCGGCCGCGGCCACGGCAGTGAGCCGCTCGTGGATCTGCATGCCGCGGCTGAGAGTGGCGACCGTCTCCTTCAGCGCCTGGTTGGTCTGGGCCAGCTGCTGCGCGGTTTCCCGTTCCCGGCCGTGCAGCTTGGCGTTGGATACCGCCACGCCGGTCTGCTGGGCCAGCACCTGTACCAGGAACTGTTCTTCGGCCGCGGGCTCGCGCGGGGCGCGGACAACCAGGTAGCCGAGCCGCCCTCCGATGCTGCGCAGCGGGTACGCCCAGGCCCACACGGCGTCCAGAGCCGTCACCGGGCCACCCGTCTCGGGCAGTTCGCAGAGCTGCCCAGCCAGCGCCGGGTCGACGGGGCCGGCGGCCTGGTTTCCGCTCCACCACCGGTCACCGATCACGAACCCGGCGACCCGCCACACGCCCAGCGAGGAGGCTGCAGAGGTGGCGAGCCGCAGTATCTGCTCCTCGTCGGCGCTCTCGGTCATCAGGATGGACAGCACCAGTAGGGCACGCAGATTGGTCAGCTGGCTCCGCAGCGAGGCCAGCGTCTCTCCGTTAGCCTGCGACGATGACGCGACTGCGACCACTTCCACCACCCTGAGGTCACATCGTCCCACCGCAGGCTGGGGCGTGCTACTGAGCGGTCATGCCACCGTCCGCGGTGATCACCGAACCGGTGAGGAAAGAGGAGTCGTCGCAGGCGAGGAACAGTGCAACCGCGGCGATCTCCTCTGGCGTGCCGAGCCGCCCGATCGGGTACTTGGCGGTGGTCAGCGCCAGCCCGGCGGCCATATCGCCGTTACCTCGGGCGCGCAGCATGGGTTCCATCAGCGGCGTGTACACGGTGCCGGGGCAGATGACGTTGACCCTGACGCCGCGCGGAGCCAGGTCCACGGACATGGACCGGGTCAGTGCCACGACCGCGCCCTTGGACGCGCAGTATGAGGCGAAGTTGGCCACGCCGACCACCGCCGCGACAGAGCCCTGGTTGATGATCGACCCGCGGCCGGCGGCCACCATGGCCCGGGCAGCCACCCGGGAGCACAGGAACGTCCCCTTGGCGTTGACGGCGAAGCACCGGTCCCAGTCCTCGTCGGTGGCGTCGAGCACCGAGCCCGCGCTGTTCACCCCCGCGTTGTTGTACAGCACGTCCACCCGGCCGAGCTCGCCCAGTATGTCGCCGAAGGCGCTGTCCACCTGTCCCGGATCGGCGATGTCGGCGGCGATCGCGCGCGCGCTGCCGCCGGCCCCGGTGATCTCCTCGGCGGCCTGTTCGGCGGCCGGGGCGGCGAGATCCACGATGGCCACCGTGGCGCCCTCGCGGGCGAACAGCGCCGCGGTTGCCCGGCCGATGCCGGAACCTGCGCCGGTCACGACCGCCACCTGGCCGGCCAGCTTTCCTGTCATCGCAGCCTCCCGGTCGTCACAACGCGGACATGCCACCGTCGACCACCAGCGGGTGGCCGGTCATGTAGCCGAGCCGGCCGGAGGCCAGCAGCGCGACCGCGTCCGCGATCTCCTCGGGCGCGGCGACCCGGCCAAACGGAATCCGTTCTTCCACCTCAGCCCGCAGCTGCGGCTGGTCGAGCCGCCAGCTGGTCATCGGCGTGTAGACCATCCCCGGGCACACGGCGTTGGCCCGGATCCCCGCGGCCGCGTAGTCCACGGCGATCGACCGGGTCAGCATGAGCGCCGCCCCCTTGGACGCGGTGTAAGCGCACCGGCCCGGGAAGGCGACCAGGCCGGCGACCGACGCGATCGTGATGATGTGGCCCGATCCTCTGGCGATCATCGACGGAAGCACGGCGCGGCTGCACAGGAAGGGCCCGCGCACGTTCACCGCCTGCACCTTGTCCCACTCCGCCACCGGGGTCTCGTGGCACCGGGCCGCCTGCCGGGACCCGGTGATCCCGGCGTTGTTCACCAGCACGTCGATCCCGCCGAGCTGACCAAGGACAGCCGTGATCGCCGTCGCTACGGATGACTCGTCGGTGACGTCGCACCGGAGGGTCATCGCGGCCGCGCCGGCCGCTGCGGCGGGCTGCAGGTCGAGCACGGCGACGGTGAAGCCGTCCGCGGCCAGCCGTGCGCAGCTAGCCAGGCCGATGCCGGACCCGCCGCCGGTGACCACCGCCACCTTGCCGGCCAGTTCGGCAGCGGGCCCGGTCACAGGTTTACCGGGTTGACCTGGCCAGCGCGCAGCCTGCAGAGCTGGATGAAGTGCTCCGGGTTGAGGAACAGCTCGTTCAGCTCGGCCATGTCATCCATCGTGAAGCCCTCGGGCCTGCGGATCAGGTAGTCGATGTACTGAAAGGCGTCCTTGGCGCCGAAACCGACGTGGTGCGCGCCCAGGACCTTGCGCGAGTCCGCGTCGATGACGAGCTTGAGCCAGCCAGACAGGATCGGCCGGGTGAACGCGTAGAGCATGGAACCCTCGGCGGCCGGCAGCGCGAACGTCTCCGGGTCTGCGTCGTCCGGCGGCATCTGGATCTTTATGACGTTGCCGTACCTGGCGCGGGCCTCGGCCTCGGACAGCCCGCACCAGGTCACCTCGTACGTGGTGTGCAGGAAGTCCGGGTATTCGGTGTAGTCGAACTCATAGTCGTCGCCCATGATGTTGCGGGCTGCGCCGACGCCGCACTTGCGCGCCTTGAACATCTCCATCGGCGGGCCGACCAGGTCCCCCGCGGCGTAGACATCCGGCACGGAGGTCCGCATGTGCGTGTCCGCGACCACGAAGCCCCGCGCGTCGGTCGCCAGCCCCAGCGGCGCGTACATGCTCAGGTCCGGGCGCTCCCCGGTGCCGACGAACACGAAGTCGGTGTCGATCTGCCTGATCTCACCGGTGGGCTCCCGGTACCTGACGCCGGTGACCTTGCCGTCGCCCAGCACCTCGAGGAGTTCCGCCCCCACTACGATCCCGATGCCCCGGTCGGCCATCATCGCGACCACGTAGTCTCGCAACCCTGCGTCAACGTGGTGCAGGTTCGCCGTCTCCATCAACGGGCTGCGCGTCAGTATCGTGGTCTGGCACCCGGTGGCCTGGAAGAACGACCCGTACTCCAAGGCCACCTTCGAGCCGCCGACGATGACACAGCGGTTCGGCTCGTAATCGAGGCCCTCGATCAAGGTGGCGAAGTCGTAGACCCCCTTGGTTGCGATGCCGGACACCTGGGGGTAGCTGGTCCGCGCCCCGGTGCATAGCACCAGGTTCCTGGCCCGGAACCGCTGGCCCGCCACCTCGATGGTGTGCTCATCGATGATCGTGGCGGCTGCGTTCAGGATGTACTCCATGTCGAGCTGTTCCTTGGACTGCCAGTTCATGATGGCGTGCGGGTATCCCCGTCCGGCCTTGAACAGCTCAACGATTTCCCTGATGCTGGCTCGCTTCTCGTCGAAAGGCGGGTACCACAGCCGGCCCTGCATGTGCCTGGCCAGGTCGAGCTCGCGAGCGCATTCAGAGAACAGGTGGTGCGGCACGCACGCCTGATGCGGGCAGGATCCGCCGAGGAACGGCCAGGCGTCCACGGTGAGCTGGCGGCCGCCCCTGGCCTTCAGGTACGCGGAGCCGAACCGGCCGGCGGCGCCCCCGCCGACGAAAATGGCGTCGTACTCGCGGCTGTCCTCCCCGGGGGCGGCTACGTTCCACAACGGCTCGGTGTTGTCCCGCGGGTGAGCGACGATATCGTCTATGAGCAGAGCCCATTCGCCGACGGTCAGCGGGGCGCCGTCCTGCCCGCGGTCCCCGGCGGCGGGCGGCCCCAGGGCGTTGACGCGGGCGCGCAGTGACGTGAACCCGTCGCCAGGATTGCGTACGTCGATCATCGCTCACCCCTTGGGCCTGATGCTGCTGGCGTTCTCAGCATCACCAGGGGCGGCCGGGTCGGGCAGGTCACCTGGGGACGAAGTACCGCCCGGACATCGCCCCGGCAGATCAGGGCGGGAACGGCCGCGGGCTGGCGGGCGGTCGGCGGCGGGCGCACCGCGGGCACCCGCGGGCACAAGAGCTCGTCTTGAGCGGCACGGCTGAGCATTCTGGAGGGTTGCCGCGTGGGTGACGATGGTCCGCAGGTGCGTCAGTGTGCCCATCCCGGTGAGATCAGCGCCGGGCTGAGGCGAAAGCTGACCGACTGCTGGGTGACGGTCAGCAACGCTGGTGGGGCGGTGGGCTTTCTCCCGCCCGCAGACAGCACTCAGGTGTCGCCAGTGGTTGCCCGGCTGGTCACTGGCCTGGACCCGCAGTGCAGCAGGCTCCTGCTGGCGCTGGACGGTGAGATCCTGGCGGGCTGGCTCAACATCCGGCGTGAGCTGAGCCCGCTGGTGGCGCACTGGGGGACCATCAACCACCTGCAGACACACCCCGGGTTCCGTGGCCGCGGGATCGGCCGCACGCTGATGACGCTGGCAAGGCAGGTCGCCCGCGAGGAGATGGGCCTCGAGCAGCTCCATCTGGCGCTACGGGGTGGCACCGGCCTGGAGCGCTTCTACGGCCGGCTGGGCTGGGAAGTGGTCGGCAGCTGGCCCCGGGCGCTGCGTGTCGCCCCCGGCGACGACCGCGACGAGATACTTATGGTCCTGGCGCCGCTCTGACGTGGGGCGCACGGCCGCTGATGGACAGCGAGGGGGCCTCGTCGCGATGATCAGCATCAACCCGGCCAGCCCGGGTGACGGCCTGGCCCTGGCCGGGCTGCTGGCGGAGATGGACGACTTCTACGGCGCGAGCAGGACCGAGCCGGTGGATGAGCGGGTACGGCAGATCAATGACGCGCTCTTCTCAGGCCACCCTGCTGCCTGTGCGCTGCTCGCGTGGGACGGCACCCGGCTCGCGGGCATGGCTGCGTATTCGTTCCTGTGGCCTGCTGTTGGCCTCACCCGTTCGCTGTACCTGAAGGAGTTGTACGTCGGTGCCGGGCACCGGCACCAAGGTGTCGGCAAGCTCCTGATGGGGGCCGTGTTCGAGACGGCCGCCCGGCAAGGCTGCAGCAGGATCGAATGGACCACCGACACGGGCAACGCCGGCGCGCAAGCCTTCTATGCCGGGCTTGGGCTGCCGAAGCACCCGTCCAAGGTCTTCTACCGGGTGCAGGACAGCGGGGCTGGTTTCCAGGTTCCCCGCTAGGCTCACTTCTTTCCAGGTTCCCAGCCAGGCTCACTTCGCATGCCTGCCCGCGGTGCCGACTCTGGCGTAGCAGTTATGGAGTTTCGTCGATGTATGCTGTCGACATTGTCATGCTCCTCGGCTGGGTTGTCTTCTGGATCTACTGGATCGCTGCGTCCATCTTCCTGCTGGGATTGGCGCTGGCCGTCTGGGCCAGGGGTATATCTCGGCCGGAACTGGGGAATGCCAATGTCCGAGAAAGCCGACCCGGAACTGATAACGACTGGGCCATACCGTGCTATCCGTCATCCCATTTACTCCGGCATCATCCTTGCGATGGCCGACACCACGGTGGCGGTCAGCCTGTATTGGCTGATAGCGGTTATCCTGCTGGCAGGGTACTTCCTCTATAGCGCTGCCATGGAAGAGCGTTACATGGCCAAGCGCTTTCCCGAAGCGTATCCCCGCTACAAGCAGTCATCCAAAATGCTGATCCCCTTCATCTTCTGAGAACCGCGGCTCAGGCGGGCAGCAGGCCGATCGCCGCCTTGGCCTGACGCACCTTCTTTTGGCCCTGCTCGCTGGCCCGCGCGGCGCCGGCCCGCAGCACCGACCGGATGTGGCCAGGGTCGCGGGACAGTTCCTGGTAGCGGTCGCGGACCGGCGCCAGCGTCGCCACGACGGCGTCGGCGACCGCGTGCTTCAGGTCGCCGTACCGGCCGAACTGGCCGCTCAGGCCCTCCGGTTCCTGACCGGTGCACGCGGCCAGGATGGCCAGCAGGTTCGACACCCCGGGCTTACGGACCGGATCGTAGGCCACCTCGCCGTCGGTGTCGGTGATCGCTCGCATCACCTTGCGCCGCAGCACGTCCGGCTCGTCGAGCAGGCGCAGGGAACCCGCGGCCGACGAGGATGACTTGCTCATCTTGCTGGCGGGGTCGGCCAGGTCCATGATCCGGGCGGCGACCAGCGGCCTGACCGCCTCCGGCAGCGTGAAGACCGGCCCGTACCGGGCGTTGAACCGGGCCGCCACGTCCCGGGCCAGTTCCACGTGCTGGCTCTGATCCTCACCGACCGCACCTCGTCGGTGTCGTGGAGCAGGATGTCGGACGCCATCAGGATCGGGTACGTCAGCAGCGATACCCGGACCTGTTCCTGGCGGCGGGCCTTCTCCTTGAACTGGATCATGCGCCGGGCCTCGCCTTAGCCCGTGGCGCACTCCAGGAGGTAGTGCAACTCGCAGTGCTCGGGCACGTGTGACTGGACCATGAACAAGCACACGTCCGGATCGGCGCCCGCGGCCAGCAGCAAGGTGGCGAACTCCAGCGTCCGCCGCCGCACCTCGTCGGGCTGATGATCCAGCGTCAGCGCGTGCAGGTCAGAAACAAACACCACGGTGCCGGCGATGGCTTGCTCGGCCACGATCGGCCGGATCGCGCCTACGTAGTTGCCCAGATGCAGTTCCCCCGACGGGGTGAACCCGGTAAGTCGTCGTGACACCGGCCTTGCTCCTCTGCCTCAGGCCGCCGCCCGGGCCACGCGGCCGGGTCAAGGCAAAACAAAACGGCCGCCCAGCCCGGGCAGCCGCGTGTCGATGTGCGCGAATGGACAGTGCCGCCCGGTCAGGGGCGCCGCCAGCCGCAGTAGCCATGGCTCATCCGCACATCCGCATTCTGCGACGCCTCCGGCACGCCGCGGCGGCCCCCGCGGACGGCATGCGGCGCGGAGCTAATGCGGGCAGAATGGGTAATCGTGACCGATGGCCAGGACCGCTGGCACCGGTGGCTGCTCGATGTGCGGTTCGGCGGCGACGCAGCGGCCCGCCAGCAGGATCTCACCAGGTACCTGTATCCGGTTCGCGATTCGGTGCTCGACCGGGCGCGGCTGCAGCCAGGCGACACCGTCCTCGACGTCGGCGCGGGCGACGGTCTCATCGCCTTCGGCGCGCTGGAGCGGCTCGGCCCGTCCGGCCAGGTGATCTTCTCCGACATCTCGCAGGACCTGCTCGACCACTGCCGCAAGGCCGCCACCGCGGAGGGCCTGGCCGGCCGGTGCCGGTTCGTGCTCGCCCCGGCGGACAGCCTGGACGGTGTGCCGGACGCCTCGGTCGACGTGGTCACCACCCGGTCGGTGCTGATCTACGTGAAGGACAAGGCGGCGGCGCTGCGCGAGTTCTACCGGGTGCTGAGGCCCGGCGGGCGGGTCAGCCTGTCCGAGCCGATCAACGTGCTGATGTCGCCCTGCGATCCCGGCCTGTTCTTCGGCTACGACGTCGGCCCGGTCAGGGAACTGGCGGCGAAGGTCGAGGCGCTCTACGACTCCATCCAGCCGCCCGGCGTCGACCCCATGCTCGACTTCGACGACCGTGACCTGGTCGGCCACGCCGTGGATGCCGGGTTCCCCGCCGTCGACCTTGAACTGCAGGTCAGCGTCAGGTCCGCTAAGCAGCCGGTGCCCTGGGAGCGGTTCCTGCGCATGTCCGGCAACCCGCTCATGCCGCCGTTGGCCGAGGCACTGGGCCAGGTGCTGAGCCCGGGGGAGTTCACCGCGTTCACCGACTGCCTCAGGCCGCTCATTGAGGCAGGCACCGGGCGCGAGCGCCGGGCCATCGCCTACCTCACCGCGGTCAAGGAGTAGCGGCCTCCCTCCGGCGCAGCACCCGGGTGCTCGTGCACCGCGTTGATGTCGCTGGCCAGGACCGCGTCCACGCCGTCAAGCTCGGACAGCGAGGCCGCCAGCTCGTTGACTGGGGTCCGGCCGTGGACGTGCAGCCTGACCTCCACCATCCGCCGCTTGGCCGGGCCTGCCCGTTGGGCCCCTGCCGGCAGCCGACGGGCCACGACCGGGGAAGACCAGGGCGACCAGGAAGTAGATGCCCGCGGTCGCCGAAGCGGCGATCGTGACCATCGCATCCCAGCTACCCGTGACACGGGCAATAAACCTGAACGTGACGCCGTGCCCACCTGGGCCGCCGCCACGTGACCGGGTTCATGGCGGGCACGGGCTTGCGACGGCGCTGGTTGTCGTTCCGGCAGGGGTGCAACGCCGCTGCCATGACCCCGGGGCCTGCGCCGAGGGCGAGCAGGTCCATGCCCAGCACCAGCAGGCCGCTCCAGGCCCTGCTGCTGACCAGGTGCCCGGCACCACGGCCAGGCGGCCGCTGGCAACAGACGCCACGTCGAGGTGCATCGCCAGGGCCCCGTCATCCCCGCCGTTGCAGACGCTCACCTCCAGGGCGAGGAAGTCGCCGTCGGGGCTGAACGCGCCGCTGGCCGCGGAGCTCGCCCCCGGCAGCCCGACCGTCGTGCCCCGGCCCGTCGCCAGGTCGAGCAGCTGGACCCGGCAGAGCGGATCGCACGCGCGGGCCCACCGGCCACCAGCAGCAGCGCCGTGATCGCCGCCAGGCCGTGCGGCCGCGAGCGGGACGGGCCCTCGCCACCCTGGCCGATGATGTCGCGCATGGCCGCACCTCCTGGCTAAGCGAGGTGGGCCACGGAGGCGATGTCGACCACGTCCAGGTTGCGGAGCGTGGTGATGGCGCCGGGCGGGACGCCGTTCTCCAGCAGCGACGGCGGCAGCCCGTGCTCGCCGAGCAGCGTGCGCAGCAGGTCGGTCGTGACGCCGCCGTGCGTGGCGGCGGCCACCGGGCCCGGCTCGGCGGCCAGGTCGAGGAGGAAGGCGCGCAGCCGCTCGCCAGCCTGTCGTGAGGAGTCGCCGTGACACGGCACGAAGTCCCGGCTGCGGGCCGCGCGGTCCCATTCGGCGAGGAACTCATCGAGCGTCTGGCTGCCGTCCCAGTTCATCCGCTCGCGCAGCCGCACGTCACGCCGGAGGCGCAGACCGGCCGCCGCGGCGATGTGCTCAGCGGTCTCGAGGGCCCGCCGCTGCGGGCTGCTGTACACCGCGTTCAGCCCGCAGCCGTACAGCCACTGCGCCGTGCGTCCCGCCTGCTGCCGCCCTGTGGCGGTCAGCCCGGGATCCCCGGGCCCGGGCTCCTTCTCCGCGTGCTGCACCAGGAAGATCAGCGTCATGCCCAGTCCTTCCACGGCTGGCGATCTCCCGCGATTTCGAATTGTCCTCCGCCGGCGCGGTGATGGCCAGACATTGGGTGCGAACCGGCCAGCCTGGCCGGCCCGGGCTACGATCACCCCATGAGCAGCTTCCCTTGACTCTGAGCTGAACGGGCC
>JASHPR010000039.1 GCA_030038015.1 Streptosporangiaceae bacterium | reverse complement strand
CTCGATGTTCCAGGTGACGTTCGGCCCGAGCTGGCCGGGGTGCTCGCGGAGCAGCGGGCCCAGGTTCGTCACGAACCGGAACGCGCGCCAGGTGCGGAACGCCTCGTCGGCGCCGGACAGGTCCGGGGCGGCGTCCACCACCTCGGCGCCCAGGTCGGCGAGCACCTGCCGGGCGGGCGCCAGCACCGCCCGCACGGCGGGCTCCACCGGCAGCCCGAGGTCGGCGCTCCAGGCGATCCGCACTCCGCTCAGGTCGCGGGCGAGCAGGCCCGGGATCTCGCCGGGCTCCGCCCGCACCGGCGGGGCGTCGAGGGCCAGCGGCACCCGGGGATCGGGCCCGGCCATGGCCATCAGCAGCAGCGCCACGTCGGCGACCGTCCGCGCCATCGGCCCCTCCACGCCGAGCACGTCGGCCACGTCCGAGAACGGCCACACCGGCACCCGCCCCGGCGACGGGCGCAGCCCGACCACGTTGCAGAAGCTCGCCGGGTTGCGCAGCGAACCGCCGAGGTCGCTGCCGTCGGCGAGGCAGATCATGCGCGCGGCCAGCGCGGCCGCCGCGCCGCCGCTGCTGCCCCCGGCGCTCCGGGTCAGGTCGTACGGGTTCCGGGTGGCGCCGAACACGCGGTTGACGGTGTGCGAGCCTGCACCGAACTCGGGGGTGTTGGTCTTGCCCAGGCTGATCGCCCCGGCCCCGGCCATGCGCTGCACCACCAGCGTGTCACGGCCGGGCACGTTGCCCGCGAACAGCGGCGACCCGTACGTGGTGCGCACCCCAGCGGTCTCGGCCAGGTCCTTGTGCGCCACCGGCAGGCCGTGCAGCAGGCCCGGGCTCTCGCCCCTGGCCAGCGCCGCGTCCGCGGCCGCGGCCTTGGCCAGCGCCTGGCCGAAGCACCGGGTCACCACCGCGTTGACCTCGCCGTCGACCGCCTCGATCCGCTCCGCATGGGCCGCGATGACCTCGCGCGCCGACACCTCCCGGCGGCGCAGCATCCCGGCCAGCGTGACCGCGTCGAATGCGCAGAGGTCCGCCACCGCCGCCCTCCATCTGCAGCTGACAATCTTGAACGTAACGCTCCGGGGAACCGTGGCACGCCCGCCGGACCGGGATGACCCGATCGTCCACGCCGTGCCGTCACCGCGCCGGCCTGCGGTGAACCCGCGGGTGCCGCGCCAAGCCTGCCATAGACCAGCCAGCACTCCATGCTGGAGGAAAACCCCCGCATGAAGACGGGGGATTACCGCGTTCTCAGCGGGAGGCCTGATCCATATGGTGATGAGCGAAATCAAACACGCGTGCCCGTCGCCGCGCGGGTCCCCGCCTGCGGACTGGAGGTCAGCACGGTGAACGCGGTGAGCCCGAAACGATCCGGGCACCCGGGTTTGCGCACGCTCGGCGTCGGCCTGGCCGGGCTGCTCAGCGTCTACCTGATCGGACGGGGCATCGCCGAGTTCCTCACTGTCAATTACTCAGATCCAGCCAGCTGCCGGAACGACTGGGGCGGGCCGAGCCTGGCCGGTGTGTTCGCCGTGCACAGCGGCCCGGCCGTGCTGGTCGTAGTCGGCTGGGCGATCTGCCTGCGCCGCAGGCGGCGCACCCGGAGCGGGGAACGCCGCTGACCGGGCCGCATGAAAGCACGGCCCGGCGTTGCCATGTTCATCCGCCACCGGCAAGCGTCCCGACATAGGCAGCCTGGGCTCGCGCCGAGCGCCGCCTCATGCCTGGCACCGCTCTCGCAGGCTCGCGGTGACATCTGACATTCTTTGTCACGTACGTCACCGGGGAGAGACAGGACGGGCCACGGAGGAGAACCCATGACTGCCCGAACCAGCCCGCCGTTCCGCGCCGATCACGTCGGCAGCCTGCTGCGGCCGCAGCGGCTGCTGCGGGCGACGGAAGACCACGCGGCGGGCCGCATCCAGGCCGACGAGCTGCATGCCGTCGAGGACGAGGCGATCCGCGACGCGGTGGCGATGCAGGAGCGGGCCGGCCTGCAGTCGGTGACCGACGGCGAGTTCCGCCGCGCCTCCTGGCACATGGACTTCATCTACCAGATCGGCGGCGTCAGCAAGGCCCCGGGCAACCTGGCGGTGCAGTTCCGCAACGCGTCGGGCACGATCGAGTTCACCCCGGCGGCGCTGCACGTCGACGGCAAGATCCGGCTGGAGAAGACGATCTTCGGCGAGGACTTCAGCTTCCTGCGGTCGGTCGCGGCGAGCTCGCAGACGCCGAAGCTGACCATCCCCTCGCCGAACATGGTGCACTACCGCGGCGGGCCAGCCGTGCTCGATCCGGGCGTCTACCCCGGCATGGAGGAGTTCTGGAGCGACCTGGCCGCCGCGTACGCCGATGAGGTACAGCGGCTCGGCGGCCTGGGCTGCACCTACCTGCAGTTCGACGACACCAGCCTGGCCTACCTCAACGACCCGGCCCAGCGGGCGGAGATCGCCGGGCGCGGCGAGGACGCCGACCACCTGCACCTGCGCTACATCAAGCAGATCAATGCCGTGCTCACGGGCAGGCCGGACGGCATGGCGGTGACCACGCACATGTGCCGCGGCAACTTCCGCTCGTCCTGGGTGGCCGAGGGCGGCTACGACTTCGTGGCCGAGGCGCTGTTCAGCGAGCTGGCCGTGGACGGCTTCTTCCTCGAGTACGACGACGAGCGATCCGGCGGGTTCGAGCCGCTGCGGTTCGTGCCCAAGGGCAAGATGGTCGTGCTCGGCCTGGTCACCACCAAGCGGGGCGAGCTGGAGTCGAAGGACGCGCTGAAGCGGCGGATCGACGAGGCGGCCCGGCACGTGCCGCTCGACCAGCTGTGCCTGTCGCCGCAGTGCGGCTTCTCCTCGACGGTCGAGGGCAACGTCATCAGCTACGACCAGGAGGTGGCCAAGCTGCGCCTGGTCGTGGAGACCGCAAGCGAGGTCTGGGGCTGAGCCCGCTCCGGCCTCGGTTGGGTGGCGGCACCGGGTCAGCTCAGCGGCGCGGTTACGCTCGGCGGGCCGGCCGCCGCCGTGCCACGGTCCGCCCGGCGGCCTGGCCAGCGCCGGTGCTACACGTTCTCGCGAGACAGCATGGGCGGGCGCCAGCCCGCAGACGGCGCGGACCACGACGGAGGAGATGCCGATGCCCGCGAACCCGACCCCGGTCACCGACTTCCTGGGCGGCCTGGCCCCGCAGCAGCGAACGGGCGCGAGTGAGCGGGGCGAGGTCGTGGTCGGGCCCACCGGCGTCACCGCCGCTGACGTCGTGGCGGTCGCCCGGCACGGCGCGGGGGTCCGCCTCGGTCCGGCCGCGGTGGAGGCCATGGCCGCCTCACGCCGCGTCGTCGACGGCCTTGCCGCGTCCCCGGCGCCCGCGTACGGCATCTCGACCGGATTCGGGGCCCTGGCCACCCGCCACATCACCCCGGACCTGCGCTCGAAACTGCAGCTGAGCCTGATCCGGTCGCACGCGGCCGGCGCGGGAGAACCGGTGGAGCGTGAGGTCGTCCGGGCGCTGATGTTCCTCAGGCTGAAGACACTGGCGTCGGGCCGGACCGGCATCAGGCCGGTGGTGGCCGGGACGCTCGCGGCCATGCTGAACGCGGGCGTCACCCCGGTCGTGCCTGAGCACGGGTCGCTCGGCTGCAGCGGGGACCTCGCGCCGCTCGCGCACTGCGCGCTCGTGCTCATCGGCGAGGGAGAGGCGACGACCGGGCAGGGCGAGAGGGTTCCCGGCCCGGTCGCGCTCGAACGTGCCGGGATCGCCCCCGTCAGCCTGGAGGCGAAGGAGGGTCTCGCGCTCATCAACGGGACCGACGGCATGCTCGGCATGCTGATCCTGGCGTGCGAGGACCTCGCCGGGCTGTGCACGGCGGCCGACGTCATCGCCGCGATGAGCGTTGAGGCGCTGCTCGGCACCGACCAGGTGTTCCTGCCCGAACTGCACCTGCCGCTGCGGCCGCACCCAGGCCAGGCGGCCAGCGCGGCCAACATGCTGCGGGTCCTGGCCGGGTCGCAGATCGTCGCGTCGCACCGCGACAGCGACACACGGGTGCAGGACGCCTACTCGCTGCGCTGCGCCCCGCAGGTCACCGGGGCGGTCAGGGACACCCTGGCGCACGCCGAGACCGTCGCCGCGCGGGAACTCGCCGCCGCGATCGACAACCCGGTTGTGCTGGCGGACGGGCGGGTCAGCTCGAACGGGAACTTTCACGGTGCGCCCATCGCCTACGTGCTGGACTTCCTCGCGATCGCGGCCGCCGACCTCGGCTCGATGGCGGAACGGCGCACCGACCGCCTGCTGGACCCGGCGCGCTCGCACGGCCTGCCACCGTTCCTGGCGCAAGACCCCGGTGTCGATTCCGGCCTCATGATCGCGCAGTACACGCAGGCCGGGATGGTCGCGGAGAACAAGCGGCTGGCGGCGCCGGCCAGCGTCGACTCGATACCCAGCTCCGCGATGCAGGAAGATCACGTCTCCATGGGCTGGGGCGCGGCGCGCAAGCTGCGGTCCTCGCTCACGAACCTGCGCCGGATCCTGGCCATCGAGCTGGTCGCCGCGGCCCGCGGCATCGACCTGCGCGCCCCGCTGCAGGCCTCGCCGGCCACGGCGGCCGCGATCGCCGAGCTCCGCAGGACCGTGCCAGGCCCGGAAGCGGACCGGTTCCTGGCGCCGGAACTCGCCGCCGCCGAGGAACTGCTCCGCGGCGGCGGGCTTGTCAGCGCGGTGTCTGGCGTGACCGGCGAGCTGCGCTGAGGCCGGGCGCTACCGCGCTGGCCCGTGTCCGGTCGGCTGTTCGTCGCCGGGGAGCAGGTGTTCAGACGCGGCACGCCTTCCCGCGGCCGGCACCGTGCCCGCGCGGAGATCATGCTGTGCTCCTGCGGCTTCGGCCTCATCGACGCTGGCGTCGCCTACGCGCCGCAGTGGCGGCCGGCCTCCCCGCCGAGGTGCCCGCCGACCCCGGAACTCGCGCGCCGGGCGCCGCATCCGCCGGTCGCCCTGGCTGCACCTCGACGCTCCCGGATGCCGGCGCACCCTCCGCATCGTGTGGCGCCGGGACACCTACCTGTCCGCGGCAGGCCGGGCCTTCCGGGACGTCACCGTCAGCCACTTCCAGCGATCAGGCCGCGCGCCGCCGTGATCAAATCGGCGTTCCCGCCGGCGGGCGTGCCATCCGGCAACACGAGGACGTCCTCGAGCCCGATGCGGGCCTGCGTCCCCTCGCGCACCGCGACCTCGAACACAGGCCAGGCCGAGGTGCCTTCGCCGTGCAGCAGGACCGGGATGGCCTCGCGCTCAGGGCCGAGCGCGTCGAGCAGGCGTCCGGCCTCGGCGACGGCCTCGTCCCGCGGGTGGTCCTCGGTGACTTCGAGCAGCACCCGAACGCAGCCGCGGCGGTGCGGCCAGCACCGCCAGGCTGCCACCGCCGCGGGGGTCCACAGGCCGGGCTCGACTCCGACCTCGGCGTCGAGAAGCGCCAGTGCGAGGTCGGCCGAACCGGGTTCGTGCCAGTTGACCGACGCAAAGTCGGGCCGTCCCGTCCAGTTGCGCACCAGGTCGATCCGCTGCCGCGGGCCGGGCGCGGCCCAGGCACCGGTGGTGAGCCCCACGGTCACGCCGGGCACGGCGGCCCGCACCGCCTCGAGCACCGCCGCGACCGCGGCGGGCTCGAGCGTGTCGCGGCCCCGGGAGTCCTTGGCGTGGATGTGCAGCGCGTCGGCGCCCGCCGCGACCGCGGCGGCGGCCTCGGCGGCGATTGACGCCGGAGTCACCGGCAGCGCCGGGTGCTCCGACGGCTCCCGCGAGCCGTTCAGGCACGCCTTCAGGAAGGTCGCGGTCGCGTCCAAGATCCGGTGTAAATGAAACGACGGGCGTAGGTTCCCCTTCAAGACGACCAAGTCAACGAAGGAAGGACCCACGCCCGTGGCACATCGAGTATCGCCTACCGACCGTATCCATGGCCACATCGACGACCTGTTCGCTCAGGACCGGTCGCTGCCGGAGATCTTGGAGGAGGTGGCCCGGCTCGGCGCTCAGCTGCTGATGCAGGCCGCCCTGGAAGCCGAGGTCACCGAGTTCCTGGGCCGGGACCGTTACGCCCGCGCCGCGCTGGCCGAAGACGCCCGGCCGGGTTCCCGTAATGGCTACCGGGAGGTGACCGTCAAGACGACCGCCGGGCCGGTTGCCCTGGCCCGGCCCAAGCTGCGGGGCACCACCGAGGCCTTCGCGTCCCGCCTGTTCGGCAGCCACGTGACCAAGACCAGCGCCCTCGAATCCCTGGTCATCGCGTCCTTCATCCGGGGCCTGTCGGTCCGCGACGTCGAGGCCGCCCTGGCCGACGCGCTGGGCGACCAGGCCGCGATCTCCAAGTCCACCGTCTCGGCCGTCTGTCAGCAGATCACCGAGGAGTACCAGGCGTGGGCGGCCCGCTGCCTCGATGAGGTGACACTGGACTACCTGTTCCTGGACGCCTCCTTCTTCCGGATGCACCCCGGTTCCCCGGCCGAGCCGGTGCTGGCCGCCTGGGGCATCACCACCGACGGCAAGCCCGCCTTCATCGGCCTGGCGCCCGGGGCCGGGGAGTCCGCCGACGCCTGGCACGACTTCCTCGCTGACCTGAAAGACCGCGGCCTGGCCAGCCCGCTGCTGGTGATCAGCGACGGGGCGCCGGGGCTGATCTCCGCGATCGAGCAGGCCTACCCCCAGGCCCTCAGGCAAAGATGCCTGGTGCACCGATGCCGGAACATACTTACCAAGATCCCGGCCGGTATGCAGGCCGAGGTCAAGGACGCCTTCTGGGCGATCTTCGACACCGAGGACCTCAAGACGCCGCCCGGCCCGCGCCTCGCGGAGATCATCGATCACCGGATCGACGAGCTCGCCGCCAGGTACCGGGCGCTCTACCCGGCCGCGGTCAAGATCTTG
>JASHPR010000468.1 GCA_030038015.1 Streptosporangiaceae bacterium | reverse complement strand
GCTTGGCCAGCAGTGACCTCACCTCGGCCGCGAATGGTTCCTCGGCCAGGCTGCGCGCGCCGTGAAGCCACCACACCTCGCGGCCGGAACCAGCGTCGGCCAGCGCGTGCAGCATCGCCAGCACGGGCGTGGCGCCGACGCCCGCGCTGATGAGCAGCACCGGCGCCGCGCCCGGCTGCAAGATGAAGGTGCCGCGCGGCGCGGCGACTGCGAGCCGGTCACCGGGCCGCACGCGGTCATGCAGGAACTGGCTGGCCGCGCCGTGCTGCTCGCGCTTCACGCTGATCCGGTAGAACCCGGCATCCCGCGGCCCGGACAGCGAGTAGCTGCGCAGCAGCGGCGGCCGGCCCGGCTGCGGCTGCAGCCGGACAGTCACGAACTGACCGGGCCTGGCGGCCGGCAACGCCGCCCCGCCCGGGTCGGCCAGCCGCAGCGAGACCACCGACTGGCTCTCCGGCTCGATCGCCGTCACCGCCAGCGGTCGGAACCCCGGCCAGGCAGGAGGCGGGCTCGCGGCCGCCAGCCCGGCGTTGCCCGTGCCGTGGCCGCCGTCCGGCTGGTCGGCCAGCTCGCGAAACGACGCCTTCCAGCCCTCCGACAGCGCCGGGATCGTCAGCGCCCTGCGCACCTGCTGCGCCGGGTGGCCGGGCAGGTACAGCAGCGCGTCTATCTCGGCCACGGTCATGGCCTGCGGGCCGCGGGCCACCCGGACGATCTGGTCTCCTGCCCGGACCGCGCCCTCGCGCAGCACCCGGAAGTAAAAGCCGGGCCGGTGATGCGAGACCAGCAGCGCCGGGATCCGGGCGTCATTCATCCGGATGCCGACCCGGAAGCAGGTCACCCTGGGCTGGGTCACCTCGAAGAGTGCCTCCCCGATCTGGTACCGGTCGCCGATGCAGACCTCGTCGTCGGCCAGCCCGCGCACGGTGAAGTTCTCGCCGAACTGGCCGAACTGGAAGTCGTCCCGCCCTAGCTGCTGCTGCCAGTACCGGTACGCTTCGATCTGGTACACGAATACGGCGCGCTGCTCGCCGCCGTGGCCGGCCAGGTCACCCTGGCCGTCGCCATCGACGTTCAGCCGCCGGGCTAGCCGAGGGCCGTCGACCGGCCGCTTCCACACCGCAGTGCGGACGGTACGGCCCTGCCAGCTCACATCCCGCGGCAGGCCCACGTTCACCGAGAGCAGGCTGCCGGCCTGCCGGTCCATGGTCACCCCCGGTAGCGCCGTTGGGCGATCATTCTCTCAGGCGGCCCGGTCACCGGTTCATACGGCCGCCCGGCCCGGTATCGCGGCCATGACGCAGCTGCCCCAACACGCCTGCCCGGCCTGCGCGCTAGCCGGCCGTACGTGACCCACCGGAAGCCCCCGGGTGACACCGAGACGGGACATACGACGCCCGGCCTTTCACGAGCAACAGTCACCGACTCGGTCGGCGGGCGGCTAGTGACCGGCAGTCCGGCCGCCGTCGATGTGCAGGATCTCCCCAGTGACGTGCGCCGCTGACTCCAGGTACATGACGCCGTCCACGACGTCACTGACCTGGCCCGCGCGCCCGAGCGGGGGCAGTTTGCCCGCGAGCGCCTCGGGCGTGCAGGACTCGGCCGGGTGCAGCGAGGTCTGGATGATGCCTGGCGCGACGGCGTTGACGCGGATGCCGCGGGAGGGTCACGCGATCGGTGCGCCACATCTTCAGCGGCATCGACGCCAGGATCTGCTGGAGCTGGCCGGCGTCGTCAGCGGCAAACAGGCCCAGCGTGCGCCATTCGCCCGGCTGCAGCGGCGGGCGCCACAACCGCGGCAGATGACCCGCCGTGGCCAGGTCACGCGTGTGCACGGCCTCCGTACTGGCCGCTGGTCAGGCGATGACCTAAGTCCGGAAACACGGGATCGCAGCTCCGCGCTTGTTCGCCCACCTGGCAATCCCGCAGCCTTCGGGTTCCTCCCGGCGGCAATGGGAGCGGCTCCGGCTCGGGTCACAGGCCGGAGCTGAGCTCTTGTACCCCATGGCCCGGCGGGGCCACCCGGGCCAGCGGGGGCAGCGGCCGCTGTCCTATGGCTCATAAGAGGTGGGCGCCGACTGAGGGGAACGCCGGTCCCATCCGTGAAACTTCGAGTAGTCGCCGGCGTCCCACGCCTCGCGCAGTCCCGGCGTGCTCAGGTCCCAGTCCGGGCGGATCTCGGCAGTGGCCGAGCGCAGGTCGCGCCACAGGTCATAGAACGACGGGCGGCCCCAGAACCAGTAGCCGTTGTAGATGCTGTGGATGACCAGTCCCGGCTTGAGCACGACTGTGTGCGGGATCATCGGGTTGTGCTCGGGGTCGGTGTACTCCTGAATGTCCAGGTCCTTCTGGACGATCCGCCCGGGGTCGGACAGGAAGGGCCACTGGGCGCCGACCGAGTTGCGGAACTCCTGCAGCGTGTGATGATCGTCGGTGGCGATCGTGGCGATCTGGGTGTAGGCCACCGCGATCTCCGGGTAGTGCTCGGCCAGCTCCAGGTGCTGCCGGTGCTCTTTCGGGCAGTAGTTGCCGCGCGCGAGCGTGAGGATCATCGGGTCCCGGCCCTGGAGCTCGCTCAGCGTGCGGACGGTGCCGGTGTGGTCGGGCAGCGCATAATCGGGGAAGGTGCCACCGGGGACGATGTCGGAACGCACGAGATAACCGCCTCTCCTCTGCCGCCGGGGGTGCGACCTGGACGGCGCTCATGTCGGTTTGCCCCAAGGACTGGCCGTACCAGGAAACACCTGTGAGCCTGCCGGTAGGCGTGCCCGTCGGCCCTCATGCCCACACTCCCGCCTCGCCAGGAAGCCTCAAGCGCCATGCCGACCGCGGCGGCTCGCGGGCCGGTCGCACCCCGGGGACGTCGTCAACGCAGCCCTCGAAGATGTTTTCTGCTGAGACCGATCTGGCGGCGTTAGGTCAGCGCCCAGGCTGCTGATCCGCCGCAACCGCCACACCTGCGAGCTGGCGTTTTATTGCTGCTACAGCCCTCACCACGTGGCGCTGCCTATCCTGGTCAAGATCACCGGAACCAAGTGGACCATCCAGAAAAGTTCCATGCTGGCAAGGCCTGACCGGGCTGGATGAACACCAGGTCCGCCGCTGGGACTCCTGGTACCGGCCGTGTACCACCCCGTGTTCACCCAACCGCCGCGATCGTGGCATGATTGGTGGTCAGCCGTCCGCAGGTTCGCGGCAGGCTGGTATGGCATTGCCGCCGGGAAAATCACCGGCTGCCACCGTGGTGTTGACCTGCTCGGGAAGCAGGCCGGCGAGACCACGGTGTCGCCCGGATGCATGGTTAGGACTTGGCCGTCGCGCGTCTGGACGACACCCAAGCCTTCGGTGACGTGCAGGGCCTGGCCCACGGTGTGGGGGCGCCAGGCGGTGCGGGCGCCGGGAGAGAACGTACGGCGCCCATCCTGAGCGGAGGCCCACACCGTCGCCGACCGTAACTTCGGCTGCAGACCCCGTCGTAAGCGGGGGGTGAGACCCAACCAGTGGAGGTGCCAGATGGCCGAGCTCCCACCGCCCCCAGAGGGAATTGTGCTGGCCCACTTCATCGTCTCGGACGATGTCGAGCGCTCTCGGCGCTTCTACACCGAAGTGCTCGGCGGCAGGGTGGTCTTCTCCGGAGACGTGACGTATGTCGCACTGGCCAACAGCTGGATCATCATCAATGTCGGCGGAGGCCCGACCGACGACAAGCCGACGGTCACCCTGGAGACGCCACGCGATCCCGATCGGGTCAGCAGCTTCCTCAATATCCGGGTCAAAGACATCGAGGCCGTGTACGCCGAATGGAGCGCCCGGGGCGCTCACTTCCTGACGCCGCCGAAACAGCACCAGTACGAGATCCGTTGCTACATCCGCGATCCCGACGGTCATCTGATCGAAGTGGGGCAAACGACGGACCCAGAGGGGGACTGGTCGCCTGCTCACTGGCCTTCGAGTACGCCCGCCGAGGAGTCCGAGTGAAGCCGAGATCACCGGAGAAATCCCTCACATCGACGGCGGCCAGTCCCCCGGACACTGAGATCCCTGCCAGCCATAGGACGGCGGGGGACGGTCATCCTCACAGCACCTCCCCGCCCTTCCCCCGCTCTCAGCGAGGCGCTGTGAGGCCGCTCGGGCCGCCGACGCTAGCAGCGTAATGCTGGGGAGGTCTCGGTCATGACCACCGCGATTATCGGCACTGGAGGGATCGGATCGGTCATCGCCCGCCAGCTCGCCTCTGGCGGCGAGACCCTGCGGCTCTCGAGCGCCGACACCAAGTCGGCACGAACGCTGGCCGCAGAGATCGGTCGAGCTGCAGTCGTCGCCGCCGGCAACCGCGACGCGTTGCAGGGCGCCGATGCCGTCGTCCTCGCGCTGCGGTTTACCGTGCTGAAGGGCGTCATAGAGGAGATCGCCGACCCGCTGACCGGCAAGGTCGTGGTCGTTCCGAGCAACCCGCTCACCACCGACGCGCAAGGTAACATCTCACGTGTCCTTCCCAAAGGGCAATCCTCCGGCGAGGTAGTAGCCGAGTGGTTGCCGACGGGCGCGCGCCTGGCCATGGCGTTTGGAACCCTGTCGGCCAATCTCTTCGAGTCCTCTAGCAACCGGTCACCGGAGCCGGCGGTCCTGTTCTACGCGACCGACGACGACCGTGCTGGCGAGGAAGTCGAGCGGTTGATCCGAACGGCCGGCTTCGAGCCGGTGAAGGTCGGCGGGATCGAACAGTCGGGCCGGCTCGAGGTGGGCGGCGACCTTCACGATCTCATAATCGGCCCCGCAGAGGCGCGGTCATTGATTGGTGGGGCCTGATCGCTTCGTCGCACGCCCCAGGGGCACCTTCATTGGCGTGTGCCGCCGATGACCCATCCATGACACGCCCAGCTGGCACGCAGGCCTATGGCCGCCCCACGCCGTCGTTCCGCCGAGCAGGTAACAATCCCCGGCTGGACTACCAGGAAAGAAGGGATTTCTTTCTGCTGATTACGCTGGCAGGGGCCAGCTTCTGGGGCGTAACCAGGCTTCCTCGGGCTGCCCCGGAGGATGAAGATGTTGCCGGAAAGACCAAAATCGCAGTCTGCAAGAGCGTGTGCGGCCGCGCAACGAGCAGGGGGTTGAGATGCCGTGGTTTCCGGATTTCGCCGGTGCGGTGGAGCTGGCGCGCAGGCAGACGCGCGTAGCTGGGCTGGCCGACCCGGTGGGGCAGTACTTCGCCGCGCTGAACGAGGGTGACGCTCACGTTCTGGAGACGGTGTGGCCAGGTGAGGTGGTGATCTACGATCCCCGCGCTGGTGAGGTCCGCGGGCACAGGCAGGTGCAGCGGTTCATCAGCGACAACCTGTCATGGCTGGCCGGGCTGCACGCACGAACCGAGACCGTGGCCTCCACCGTAGCGGGCGGGCGCGCCGTAGTAGAGCTGCTGGCCCGGCTGGATCACGGCGGGATAGAGCTGGCATGGCCGGTGGCGGTCGTCGCGGAATCCCCCGACGACTTGTCGGTAGTGTTCCGCACCTACTGCAGCCAGTGGCCAGTCGACGAGCGCCGTCACGTACGCCCCCCGATACTGAAACCCGCGCATGCCCGGCCCGGTGATGTCGTCGGCCGCTACCAGGCCGCGCTGGCCGCTGGCGACACCGAGGCGGTAGTGAAGACGTTCGCGCCGGATGGGTACTTCCGCGGCCCGTTCGGCCCGCGCTACGCCCACCGCGGCGCCGTCGCGCTGCGTGCCTTTTTCGCCTGGTGCTTCAGCGCGGGCGGCGGGATCGGCCTGCAGCACTGCGCGGTGACGGACGACGGGGTGCGGTGCGCTCTGGAGTACAACATGGTCCGCTGGGGCAGCCATGACCTGCCGCCGCAGGCGGGACTTGGCGTTTATGAACGCGGCCCTAGCGGCCTTCTGGCCGCGGCTCGGGTCTACGACGACGTCGAACCTCCCGCCAGCCACTCCCGGGTCCGGAGCTGACGGTGGGGCGCGAATCAGTCCGGTCAGCCATCAGGTACGCCTCGCCGCCCCCCAGCGTGTTGGCACAGTCGGACTGGAAATGGACAACTGGGCCCATCCCGGTGCCCGATCCGGGGGAATTCGTGCTCGTGGTCTCGCACCTGTCGGTTGGCCGCCGACGCTCACCTCGATCAACGCGGTGTCCTCCTTCGTCGAGCCGGTCGCGATCGGCGCGGTGATGGAAGCGGGAGCGATCGGGCGGGTTCCCGCCTCGCGGTATTCCGGGTTCGCGGCCGGGGGCAATGTGCAGGCGGCCCGGGAATGCGGGAGTTCGCATGCTCTGATGGCATCGGGGCGTGACCAGGCTCGACCCGCCGACGGCCATCGCCGTGAGCCATGAAGGCGGGGCTGGTTCACAACTGGACCCGGTCCCAGGCTTGATGGCCGGGCAGATCCAGCCCGAAACTGTCCGGGTTAACGCCGAGCGTTTCGGCGGCCTCTAGCGCGATCCGCTGCACGGCCACGGTCAGCGGGAAAATCGACAGAAGCTCCCCCAGGCCATCATGGGCGACGCGGGTCACCAGGACACCACAGTCTGTGGCGGCCTGAGCCACTTCGGCGATCCTCGCGGACCAGGCGCCGCCGCCGTCGAGGCACACCAGCCGGTCATTGTCGCCGAGTGCCACCGACGGCCCGTGCAGGAACTGTTCCACGCTGAGTCCTTCGCTGGCCACATAGGCGGCCTCGCGTATCTTGAGCGCTCCCTCGGCGGCGGTCCACTGGTTGATCCCGCCGCCGATGAATTCCATCAGCCGTGACGGCGGCGCCGTCGGCTGATAACCGTCCCCCGTTGTGCGGTAGACATGGTCGACGGCCGCCGGGACCTCGCTCAGCCCGGCCAGGTCCGCGCCCAGCACCCGCGCCAGCTGCGCCGCGCGCAGCAAGGCTCCCAGGTGGCTGGCCGTGTAGGCGGACGAGCGTTCCTGCTCCACCGTGGTCAGGTCCGCGCCATCCACGCCGACGCCGGAGACCTGGACGACCTCCGCGCCGTTCACGCGGGCGCGCTGCGCGGCTTGCGCGGTGTAGCGTTTGGCTCCGGTGTGGGTGAAAGCCAGCAACGCGCCACCCGCACCGGGCAACGGGCCATCCACAGCGGCGTCGGCCGACTGCGCCGCCGACGCATCCAGCCCCGCCGCCCGCAGCAGCACCGCCGCCTGGCTGGCCGCATGCCAGCTGGTTCCGGTGCCGATCGCCAGCACCCGGCGGCCGCGCAGCCGCTCGGCCACCGCCATGACAGGCTCCTCATCACCCAGGATCCCCGCCAGCGCCTCGGCCTGGCCATCCATCGTCTGGCGCATCGCGCTAACCGCTGGCTCGGTTGCGGACATAACATCCCTCCACCACTCCGGATCGGGCAATCACCGCCAGCCCCGATCCTCGCACCAGGTGATCGGCATGCACGTCCCGGCCAGCCTCGATGCCTGCGATCCCCGCCGCCACCCCGCGATCGCGGCAGTCGGCGGGGCAACTGCAGACCCAGTGGCCTGAGCCGCAACATAACGGCCTGCTCTGTGTGCTGACAGGAGCCCGGTCGGCTAACCGGGACTGGCGCCTATGTCGGCGGATCTCGCGCGCAGAGGGTCTGTCGACCAGCCCGGTCACCCAGCGTGACTCGGACTTCCAGCCTGGCCGTGGTGCCTGCCGAATCGGCCGACGATCGCACGGCTAACTGGCCGCGGGACGTGGTGGCCGGGTGGCGGTGCAGTAGCAGCATGGCCGCGTCATCCTCAAGCGCGTGGCCGACGTGGCGCACCACGGCACTGCTGAGATGAGCCAGTGCGCGCTCGGGGTCATGACGGTCGGAGAGGATGCGGTTGTTGGTGAGCGTAAAGAACTCACCGGCCCGATTGCGAGCCTCGGTGATTCCGTCGGTGTAGAAGAGGATTGAGTCCTCGTCATCCAATGCGATGGTAACCGGTTCGGAAGGGCTCTCGGCGAGCTGGGCCAGCCCGAGTGGCAGGTGGGTCCGGCCCGGTTCCACGAGCCGTGACTCCCCATCGCAAACGAGCAGGGGAGGCGGGTGCCCGCAGTTCAGCAGCTCGATCTTTGATCCGTCCGCGGTGACATGGGCGAGCACGGCGGTGACGAACTGCTGGCTGCTGAGCTGGCGGGCCAGGCTGATCTCGATGCGGTCAGCGATCACCGCCAGGTTGGGCGCGTCGTAGGCGGTTTCGCGGAACGATCCCAGCACCGTCGCGGCTGTCTGTACTGCCGGCAGTCCCTTCCCCTGGACGTCGCCGATGATCAGCCGCAGGCCATGGCTCGTCGGCGCGACGTCGTAGAGATCGCCGCCGATCCGGGCGAAGGACGTGGCGGACATGTAGCTGACCGCGAGCCGGAGCAGCCCCACCCGGGCGGGCACGGGGCGCAGCAGCACCTGCTGGGTGACTTCGGCGATCGCGGTCATCTGTGCCAGTTCCTGCCTGTGCCCGCGCAGCCTGACGCTGGCGATCACCGCAGCAACCGCGACCCCTGTGACCACCGCGCAGGACATGATTTCACCCGGCGCGGCGATCACTCGCTCGTAGTCTGCGACTCCTTCGCACAGCCCGATGCCCAGGCCACCGCTGACGATCGTGTACACGACCCCGCGGATGACGGTCGCGACCGGCCCGAGGGACAGCAGCGACAGGCCGCCCCAGGCCAGATCCCGGTGGATCACGACAGCGGCGGCTGCCACCGCGCCCATGATCAGAAACGGCAGCGCTCTCGGCACGACGTCCGCTTTGAGCAGGCTAACCCCATGCACCTCGGTGTCCCCCCGACGCCGCACGCCCATGCGCCATCCGGCCGCTGCTCGCAGCGGCAGTCCCCATGATCCCATGCTCTTGCCTGCGGCCATGCCCGCAGCTCACCTGTAGCGGGTGACTTCTGCCGAGCTGACACGGGCCTGCCCGAACTGGCTGACTGGCCGAAGGGAGACGGGTCATCGTCTGGAAAGAGCCTCGGCATCCGGGCGCGCAGCTGCCCTTCGCCGATACCGGCCCAGTGCCGCGTCACCAGCCTGGCCAACCGGCCCGGCCTGGGCCAAGGGCGGCTTTGTCACCGCAGACGGGCGGCTGTATTGGAACGTCTACGTGTTCCGTCTCGACTCGCGCGACGGCAAGATCGTGTCGTGGGAGGAATACGCCACCCCGATCACCATCATCCGGGCCTTCCCCGACCAGTATGGCCACGTGCTCGAGGAACTTCCTGGCACGGACTAAGCGATCCTGCAAACCCCGCTGGTCGGCCATTTGAGCGCCTGCTGTCCGCGCACCGATCGACCCGATCTGCGTGCTCGTCGCTCCACACGGGACCCGCTGCTCCATCCGCCCATATTGGCGGGTATTCGCTGTCTGCACCGGTGTGATCACCGTTGCGGACTGTAACCGCGAGGGACTCGACGTGGGCGGTGGGCTGCCCGGCTGGCCTGCTCAGGCAGTTCCGCGTCCCGGTCATCGCTGCCGCTGCCGCAGCCTCGGCCGACTGCGTCGTCCGCTTGTCACCGGGGTAGGCGGGGCGGCATTTGCGGAGCGGTCTTCAGCCTGGTCGTGGTCGGCTGCTGTGGGCTGGCCCGGCGGGGTCCATGGACGGAGCCGGGGAATCCAGGCGCGCACGTTGCGCCTGTAGTCCTGGTAGGCGGTGCCGAATTTGCGGGCCAGGGTGGGTTCTTCGTAGAAGCGGACGGCGGCGGCGCCGATACACCAGGCCACCGCGGTGTATTCGAGCAGGCCTGGCGAGCCGAACAGCAGCGCCTGGCCGGCCAGGATGGCCAGGAACCCCACGTAGATCGGGTTGCGCACATACCGGTAGAAGCCGCTGACCACCAGCCGCGGCGGCGAGGCCACCGGCACCGGAGTCCCATCCGCCTGGATGAATTCGGTGAACGCCTGCGCGACCGGGACCAGGCCCGCTGCGATCAGCAGCCCGCCCGCCGCCTGGGCGGCTGGCCAGTACGGCAGCGGGTGGTGGAAGCGCCAGTAGCCCAGCAGCCAGGGGAGCAGGCAGCCGAAGGTCCCGCCGACCGCCACGCCCCACCCCACGCTGACCACCGCGGCGGCCGCCTTGCGCATCATCGCCTCCCGGACACCGTTCGAGAGTATCACTCTCGCTTTGAGAGTAGTAGTGTCACAGCATGGCAACCGGTGCCAAGAGCCGGACGCCCGGCCACGGCACTGGCGGGCAGGCGCGCACCCGGCTGGCCCGGGCCGCGGTCATCGCTGCCGCGCGGGACCTGTTCCTCGAACGTGGCTACCCGGCCACTACCATCGAGGCCATCAGCGGCGCCTCGGATGTGCCGCCGGCCACGGTGTACCGGCTGTTCTCCTCCAAACTCGGGATCCTCAAGGCCCTGCTCGATGTCTCCATCGCCGGTGACGACCAGGCCATGCCGATACAGGACCGGCCCGCCGCGCGGGCGTTGCTCGCCGACCCCGACCCGCACCGGCAGCTGGCCGGGTTCGCCGGCATCTGCCGCCAGATCAACGCCCGGATCGCGCCGGCCTACCAGATCCTGGCCGGCGCCGCCGGCGCCGATCCCGAGGCAGCAGCTCTGCTCGCCGGATACACCCGGCAGCGGCAGCAGGGCCAAGGGCAGATCGCCCGGTCCCTGGCCCGCGTCGGCGCGCTGCGACCAGGGCTCAAACAACGCAACGCCGCCGACATCATCCACGCGCTCATGTCCCCTGAGGTCTACCGGCTGCTGGTCTCAGACCGAGGCTGGGCACCGGAGCGGTACGAGCGCTGGCTGGCGGACATCCTCACAAGCCAGCTGCTTCCCCCGCCCGCTACCAGGCCAGATCCCGGCCCGCCCGGCCTGGATGCTGTTCAGTGCCGCCCTCCGGGCGGCACGTCATAACGCCTGCCTGAACGGCGCCTGCCAGACGAAAGAGCGACTCATCCGGCCCTTGCCGAAAAAGACCCGGCGGGTCCATCACCACCACAGAACATTCCTTCGGGCGCAGCCCGCGAGACCACATCGGCCAGAAGATCACCGATCATTAGCCGGCTCGGCGTGGACAACTGGCCCGGGTGGCCGATGGCGTAGGTGCGACCTGGGCGATCTGCCCTTACAGAAGATCAAGGCGGCGCCTGTGGCGCTGGGTCTGCCACCAGCGCGGCCCCTGCCGTGGAGAAGCATGGAAGGGCCGGGTGACCCTGGGGGTTTCGGGGCTCGACGATGTTGAACATCAGCTCGAAGGCATCAAGGTGCCGCGGTCTCCGCCGGCAGCCGGCCAGGGAAGCGGGCACCGGTCGCTGCCCGATCCAGGCCGGGTTCGCCCAGCTTCTGTGCGACGGCGCCGAAATAGTCGCCGCCCTTGTGGCGCGGGTTGTCCGTCCCCCAGTGCCGGACCCGGGACTGGGGGATCAGCTTGGGAACGTGCTTGGAGCAGTGGATATATGCCTCGGTGACCCGCACGAGGACCCACTGGACCGGCCGCCGGCCCGGGTGGATGGCCTGCTCGGGCAGGCAGCGATCCAGGTCCCGCATGTGCGCCGGGGTGACGACCACGGCGTCACCGTTCACGTGAAGCCCGACAAGATCACGGGTGAAGTCGACCATGAAGATGCCGATGTGCGGGTTCTCGAGGATGTTTCCCAGGCTCGCCATGACGCCGTTGCCCCGGAACTCGGGATAGGCCAGCGTCCGGTCGTCGAGCACTCGCAGGAAGCCGGCCGGCCCGGCGCGGAAGCTGCAGTCGCACTCGCCGCCCGCGTCGCTCGTAGCGATGAACGCCATCTCCATGCGCCCGATGAACTCGATCATCTTCGGGGTGAGCCGGTGGCTGAACTGGGTGCCGTAGAAGTGGCGGGCCCGCTCCCTCGTCCCGTACTGCTCCTGGAGGATGTGCTCCCCCTGGGACCCGGGCCGCGGCGGGCCGGCGCGGCGCCTGCCGCCCCGCGACCGTTGCCTCGCGGCGAACTTGAGCACCCTCATGACGCAGACACCTCCGCGGTGGCCTGGGACCCCTACCGGCATCGGCAGCCGGCGACGTCCCTATGCCGCGGGCTGCAGCACCATCGTGTGCCCCCGGGCTGGACGCTCATCTTGCATTCGCCTTGACGCCTGGCTTGCAGGCCAGGTCGCGGCGCTGGTCAGCCGGCCCGCCCGGTCCCGGTCGCTCGGGTGGTGCGGCACGCTGCGGTCCCGGGGGAGCCCCGACGGCGGAATTCGCGAACCGGTATGGGTGGACATCGGGGCAATAACCATGGGCCCGTCGATGCCGCTGCACAAAGAAGGTCACCGACCCTACGTCGCCACCTGCGCCGGCGCCCAGCACATCGACGCCGCCTGGAGCCCGGCCTCGATGGCCAGCGGCAGCGCCTCGAGGATCTGCGGGACGACGTGCTCGGGCGTGACGAAATTGATGTTGTGGCAGCCGCGGCCCTGCAGCGCCAGCATCATCGCGGCCAGCCGCGCCGGTCACCGGCTAGCCGTGCACCTGCCAGGAGACGCCGAAGTCCTGGCAGAACACGCACCGCAGGTTGCACCCGGAGAAGAAGATCGTGCCCGAGCCGTTGCGCCCGCGCAGGCAATCCTCCGCACCGAAATGCGGGACATGTGTGGCGACGACCGGCCGCCCGCCGATCGCGCACAGGCCGTGCTGGCCGCCGAGCCGGCCGGTCCCTGCGCAGCCGCGGGCACACCCCGCACCGG
>JASHPR010000467.1 GCA_030038015.1 Streptosporangiaceae bacterium | reverse complement strand
CTAACTTGCTGGGCGCGCTGGCGCTGGCCGTGAGCGACGGGGTCCAGGCGGCAACAGAAGAGCAGGCCGATGGGCTGGCCAGGTCGGAACCGGCGGCGCTGGTGACGCTGGCTCATTATCCCGGTCAGTCAGTCGGCACCCTGGCGCGGACTCTCGGGTTGACCCATTCCGGAGCGGTACGCCTGGCTGACCGCCTGGCGGCAGCCGGGCTGGCGCGCCGCGTCAGCGCGGGCCCGGGACGGACGCTGGCGCTGCACCTGACGCAAACGGGGCAGCTGGGCGCGTCCCGGGTCCTGGCCCGCCGGCAGGCCGCCGTTGAGCAGCTGGTGAGCCAGCTGGAGCCTGACCAGGTTGCCGCAGTTGAGCAGGTGGCGAGCCGGCTGCTCGCCATCCTGGCCACCGACCGCGCTAGTGCGCACCGGCTATGCCGGCTGTGTGATGAGCCGCTATGCGAACGCGGTGCGAGATGCCCGGTTGATCAGGCGGCGGTGTCGTGACCTATGCCCGCATCAGGGTATCTCGATGTCCTGCGGCGTCCCGGGACCGCGCGGCTCCTCGCGCCGACGCTCGTCGCGCGCATCCCGGACAGTATCGCGGCAATGGCCATCGTCATTCTCGTGCGGTCGGCGACCGGCTCGTACTCCGCCGCGGGCCTGGCCGCCGGGGCGTTCGGCATCGGCACCGCGATCTCGGCACCGCTGACCGGGCGGGCGGTCGATCGCCTGGGCCAGCGCCGGGTGCTGCCCGTGCTGGCGGCGGCGTTCGCCGGTGCCCTCATCGGCCTGGTGCTCAGCAGCGGCCACCTGAGCGGCATTGCGGCCGCCGTGCTGGCCGCGGCAGCGGGCCTGACCCGGCCGCCCATCGATGCGGCGCTGCGCGCGCTGTGGCCGCGGCTCGTCCCTCCCGGCCAGGTGGATGCGGCGTACGCGCTCGATTCCACCGCGCAGGAGCTCATCTGGATCGCCGGTCCCCTGCTGCTGGCCGTCCTTGTGGCCGCCGGCAGCCGGCAGCTTCCGCTGATCGCCTGCGCCGTGCTGAGCATCACGGGGACCGCCGTCTACACCGCGGGCCTGCACGCTGCTCCTGACAGGCGGAATCCCACGGCCGCCGCGGCCAGCCCGCTGCGCCGGGCGCGGTTGCGCGCGCTGCTGGTGTGCGGCGGCTGCTACGGCGTCTCGGCCGGGATCCTCAACCTTGCGCTGGTGGCATTCGCGGGCGCGCACGGCGGCGTCGCCTGGGCGGGCGTCCTGGTGGCGATCTGGGGCGCGGGGAGCCTCGCCGGCGGCCTGGCCTACGGCAACCGGAAGTGGAAGGGGCCGGTCGAAGGACGGGCGATGATCTGCCTCGCGCTGTTCGGCGCCACGCTGATGGTGCTCGCTGCCGCCCCGGGCCTTCTCGTTCTCGCCGTGCTCATGGCCGGCCTGGGTATCCCGCTGTCACCCTGGCTAGGGTCACTCAGCGCCTCCGTGCAGCGTGCTGTCCCGGCTGTGGCTCGTACCGAAGCATTTGCCTGGTCCTTCGCCGTCATCACTGCGGGGATAGCGGCGGGTAACGCGATCGGCGGCGTGATCATCCAGACCACGGGCACGGCAGCGGCCTTCCTGGCCGCCGGGGGACTCAGCCTGGCCGGTGCCCTATTCGGCGTCTCGCGGCCGGCCGTCCGCCGGCACCTGTGAGCCGCGGCCTGACACCTGACCTTGATTCCCGGTGAGGTGGCTGGTCCAGGCCGGACGACGCGGATTTCAACCGGTGCCAGCAAGCAGACAGTGGCGGCGTGCTTCCGCATGGCCCGGTTCAGAGGCACTCACCGCCACTGGTCGTTCCGTTGTTGGTCAACCCCCGGGTGCGACTCGCACGTGTTATCTCTGATAGCCGCTTGGGCGCCCTCGGTCGGTGCCTATGGCATGAGGTCCTGGCCCGGGAAGGGCTGTGACCCGACTGAACACGGTGCTGTCCGATGCGGCGGACGTGAGCACGATCTTTACCCGCCCGGCGGCGCTGCTTGGCATCTGGCTGGCCAGACGCCAGGTTTGCAACGCCCTTTACGACGTTGGCCAGGCGGTATGGCGACCGGTTTCCGGCCCGGTTGGTGATCGTGTCGAGAATCGTTCGTTATCTAGACACCTGCTTGTCCCTCAACGGTGGTACCGGGTGGCGGCAGCCGACCGGATTATCAGGTGGCCTACCGATGAGGGCTGTGTGACTAACTGGACCTGGGTGCCCGTACGGGGCCGGACGAGCCGCTGGGTAGGAGTCAGGCGGCCAGCGCACTGTCAGGTTCGCGGTCTTCGGCCGGGAACGGCTGTCGGCTCGCGGGGGTGCGGTGGGGAGTGGCGAGGGCCAGGATGGCTGTGTAGGCGAGGACTGCGGCGGCGGAGGCGAGCAGGGCGCCGGTGGTACCGAGGGCGCTGTCCAAGACCGGGGCGAGCAGTGAGCCGACGCCGATGGCGCCGATCGAGACGGGGACGGCAAGGCCGTACGCCCGGCCGAACACGTCCTGTGGCAGCATCCGCTGCAGGCTGGTGTCCATCGTGATCTCGACCAGGAGCGAGGCGGCCCCGCCCACGGCCACCACGGCCAGGATCGCGGCGGCCTCGTGCAGTACTGCCATGCCGACGACGGACAGCCCGACCGCGCTCAGCGCGGCAGTCAGGACCCGGCGGCAAGGCAGCCGGGCGGCCCGGCCGGACAGCGTGGTGCCCGCCATGCCGCCAGCGCCGGCCGCGGCGAACATGAAGGCGTAGCCGTTCAGGCCGAGCCCGGCCGACCGCGCTACCAGGACGAACAGCACGGTCTCCAGGCCGAGCACGAAGCTGCAGGCCATGTCCGCGCCGAGCAGCCGCATCGCCGCCGGGTGCTCGCGCAGCGCCGCGGCGCCGTCCGCCAGGTCGTGCAGCAGCCCGAGCCCGCGCGAACCCGTGCGGGAGGTCCCGTCGGCGGACCAGGTAACGGTGAACGCGTCGCCGGGCCGC
>JASHPR010000466.1 GCA_030038015.1 Streptosporangiaceae bacterium | reverse complement strand
CGGCCAGCCGGGTCTCCCGGGCGACCGGGGCGCGGCTGCTGTGCGAGACGTTCCCCGCCCGGCTCGAGCGCGGCGCCGGCGTTCCCGCCGTCGACCGCCTGGCCTACCTCGCCGAGTTCGCTGCGGGTCAGCTTGCCGGCGCCCGGCACCTGATCCTGGCCGGCGCCCGCGCCCCGGTCTCGTTCTTCGCCTACCCGGGCAAGGAGAGCTCGCTGGTCCCGCCCGGCTGCGAGGTGCACGTGCTCGCCGAGCCCGAGGACGACGTGTGCGGCGCGCTCGCGGCCCTGGCCGACCTGGCCGCGCCCGACGCCAAGCCGCTGCCGGCCGACGAGTCGCGGCCAGCGCTGCCCGGCGGGGAGGACGGCCTGACCGGAGAGAGCGCGGCAGCGGTGATCGGCGCGCTGCTGCCCGAGGGGGCGGTCGTGTCCGACGAGGCCAACACGTCGGGGCTGTGGCTGCCCGGGGCCACGGCGGGCGCGCCGCCGCATGACTGGCTGACCCTGACCGGGGGAGCGATCGGGCAGGGGCTGCCGCTGGCCACCGGCGCCGCGGTCGCCTGCCCGGGGCGGCAGGTTCTCGCCCTGGAAGCGGACGGCAGCGCCATGTACACGCTGTCGGCGCTGTGGACGCACGCCAGGGAAGGGCTGGACGTCACCACGGTCATCTTCAGCAACGGCGCCTACGCGATCCTGGGCATGGAGCTTGACCGGGTCGGCGCGGAGCCCGCCGGGGACGCCGCCAGGAACCTCCTGGAGCTCACCCGGCCGGACATCGACTTCGTGGCGCTGGCCACCGGGATGGGCGTCCCGGCCAGCCGGGCCCGCACGGCGGGGGAGCTCGCCGTGTCGCTCCGGCAGGCCCTGGCCGAGCCGGGCCCGCACCTGATCGAGGCAGTGGTCCCGCCGCTTGGCTGACGAACGCCGCGGCTGGTGTCGCATGTGATCAGGTGGGGCGGGGTATGCGACGTCTGGCGGGTGTGCTCCGCGGGGACGGCACGGAACCAGGGCGATCTGCCCGTTGTGAGCCGTTTCAGGCCGGCCGAGACAGGAGAACGCGGCGATGGGGGGACAAGGCATTGCCGCCGAAGACCGACAGCGACAACCCGCCGGCTGACTCCCGGCGCACCCGGCGGCCCCCGGCGCGGTTGGTCATCCGGTCCGCGCTGCGCACGACGGGCTCCGCGGCCGCCCTGGTGGCCATCTACTACCTGCTGCCGCTCAGCACGTCCGCGGCCTGGGTGGCTATCACGATCTTGGCGATCGGGCTCATCCTGCTCATCGTCCTGGTCACCTTCCAGGTCCGCTGGATCCTGATCTCACCCTTCCCCGGCCTGCGGGCGATCGAAGCCCTCGCCACCAGCGTGCCGCTCTTCCTGCTGCTGTTCGCCAGTACCTACGTGGTCATGGACAAGATCTCCGGCAGCAACTTCAGCGAGCCGCTGACACGAACCGATGCGCTGTACTTCACGGTCACGGTGTTCTCGACGGTCGGGTTCGGCGACATCACCGCCCGGACCCAGACCGCGCGCCTGGTCGTCACCGGGCAGATGATCGCCGACCTCGTCGTCCTCGGGCTCGGGATCAAGGCCATCGTGGGGGCGGTGAGACAGGGAAGGTCGGCCAGGCCATGACCGCGGCAGGGTAAGGCCTGCCGTGCTAATCCGCCTTACCTGGGCAAACGGCTTGATGCGCGGCGACAGTGCGCGACACTTGGATAGCAAGCGGCGACGCAGCCCGGGCGCCGTCTGGGCGGGAAGTGGGTGGTCAGCGGTGACGGATTCCACGGCAGGGACGCGGGGCGCGCCGGTGGTGAACGCGCTCTACGACGCTCGCCGCCGTGTTTACTACACCAAGCCGCTGCTGCGGGGCTGGCTGCACCTGCTGTGGTTCGAGGCGTCGCTGGTCCTCGGCACGCTGCTGCTGGTCCACGCCCACGGGGCCGCGCGGATCACGGCCACGGCCGTCTACGCCGCCAGCGTGAGCGCCCTGTTCGGGATCAGCGCGCTGTACCACCGCGGCAACTGGACCGATGCCTGGCGCGGGCGGCTGCAGCGGCTCGACCATGCGATGATCTTCTTCCTGATCGCCGGCACGGCGACCCCCGCCTTCCTTCTCGCCGTCCGGGGCGCGGTGGGGCTGGCCTGCCTCATCGTGATCTGGACGCTCACGCTGACCGCGGCCGGGATCCACCTGAGGTGGATGTCCGGGCCCGAGCGGCTGGTCGGCGCGACATTCCTGGCACTGGGCTGGATGGCCGGGCTCGCCCTGCCGGCGATGTGGGTGCATGCCGGCGCCGTGCCCGGGGCGCTGATGCTTGCCGGGGGCCTGCTGTACACGGCGGGAGCGCTGTCGTACCACCGCCGCTGGCCCGACCCGGTCCCGTCGGTCTTCGGCTATCACGAGGTCTTCCACGTGTTCGTCTGCGCGGCCGCGACCTGCCAGTACGTCGCGGTGGCGCTGCTCATCGGCTGAGCCGCGCGGCGGCGGCCAGGGCCGGCGTCAGCGCTTCAGCGCCCGGTACCGCCGGATCAGGGCGTTCGTGGACGAGTCGTGGGCAAGCTCGGGATCGGCATCGCTGGTGAGCTCGGGGATGATCTGGAGCGCGAGCACCTTGCCGAGCTCGACGCCCCACTGGTCGAAGGAGTCGATGTCCCAGACCGTGCCCTGGGTGAAGACGCTGTGCTCGTACAGCGCGACCAGCGTCCCGAGCAGGCGGGGGGTGAGGATCTCGGCCAGCAGGACGTTCGTCGGGCGGTTTCCCGGCATCACCCGGTGCGGCGCCACCTCCGGGGGGGTGCCCTCGGCGAGCACCTCCTCCTCGGTCTTGCCGAACGCGAGCGCCTGGGCCTGCGCGAAGACGTTCGACGACAGGATGTCGTGGTGCTCGCCCAGCGGGTTGAGGGTCCTGCCGAAGCCGATCAGGTCGACCGGGATCAGCCGCGTGCCCTGGTGGATGAGCTGGTAGAAGCTGTGCTGGCCGTTGGTGCCCGGCTCACCCCAGAACACCGCGCCGGTGTCGTAGTCGACCCCGGTGCCCTCGAGGGTCACCTGCTTGCCGTTCGACTCCATCGTCAGCTGCTGCAGGTACGCGGGGAACCGCTTCAGGTACTGCTCGTAGGGCATGACACCGTAGGTCTGCGCCCCGAAGAAGTCGCCGTACCACACCGCGAGCAGGCCCATGAGAACGGGGAGGTTCGAGGCGAGCGGGGCGGTGCGGAAGTGCTCGTCCATGTCGTGGAACCCGGCGAGCATGTCGCCGAAGTGCTCCGGGCCGATCGCGATCATGGTGGAGAGCCCGATGGCCGAGTCCATCGAGTACCGGCCGCCGACCCAGTCCCAGAAGCCGAACATGTTCGCCGGGTCGATGCCGAACGCCGCGACCTTCTCGGCGTTGGTGGAGACCGCCACGAAGTGCCTGGCCACCGCTTCGGCGGTGCCGAGCTGGCTGACCACCCAGTCCCGCGCGGAGTGCGCGTTGGTGAGCGTCTCCAGGGTGCTGAACGTCTTGGACGAGATGATGAACAGCGTCTCGTCGGCGAACAGGTCCCTGGTGGCCTCGGCAAAGTCGGTGGAGTCGACGTTCGAGACGAACCGGAAGGTCAGGTCGCGCTTGGAGTAGTGGCGCAGCGCCTCGTAGGCCATGACCGGGCCGAGGTCCGAGCCGCCGATCCCGATGTTCACCACGTTCCTGATCGGCTTGCCGGTGTACCCCTGCCATTCCCCGGAACGCACCTGCCGGGCGAACCCGGCCATGCGGTCGAGGACCTCGTGCACCTGCGCGACGACGTCCGCGCCGTCGACAACGAGCGAGCTGCCCTTCGGCATCCGCAGCGCGACGTGCAGCGCCGGCCTGTTCTCCGAGACGTTGATCCGCTCGCCCCGGAACATCATGTCCCTGCGCTGCTCCACGCGGGACTCAACGGCCAGCTGGACCAGCAGCCGCATGGTCTCGTCGGTGACGCGGTTCTTTGAGTAGTCCAGGTACAGCCCGGCGGCCTGCGCGGCGAGGCGCTCGCCGCGCCCCGGGTCCTCGGCGAACAGCTGGCGCAGGTGAATCCCGGAGATCTCGGCGTAGTGCAGCTCGAGCGCCTTCCAGGCGGGGCGCTCGCGGAGCGGGACGGTCGGCATCTGCGCTTCCTCCACGCGGTTCGGGTCTGGTTGCCGGTGTTCACTGTCTGCTGCTGGCCCTCGTCACCGCGGCGCCCTGGCCGCGGCCACGAGCTCGCGCGCCACCTGCGATACCCATTCGGGCGTGAACCCGAACTTGCTGAGCAGCTGCTTCAGCGGCGCGGACGCGCCGAAGGTGCGCATGCCGACGACCGTGCCGCTGTCACCGACGTAGCGGTCCCAGCCGAGCGTGGACGCCTGCTCGATCGCGACCCGCGCGGTCACCGCGCGGGGCAGGACCTGCTCGCGGTAGTCGGCTGGCTGCCGGTCGAACAGCTCCCAGCACGGCATGGACACCACGCGCGCAGCGATGTCGTCGGCCTCGAGCTCCTCGCGCGCCTCCAGCGCGAGGTGCACCTCCGAGCCGGTGGCCAGCAGGATCACCTCCGGCCACCCGCCGCCCGCCTCGGCGAGCACGTACGCCCCCCTGGCGACGCCCGCAGCGGCGCCGAGGTGGGTGCGGTCCAGGGTGGGCAGCGTCTGCCGGGAAAGGACCAGCGCGGCGGGCTCGTGCCGCAGGGCGGCGACCACGCGCCACGTCTCGGTCACCTCGTTCGCGTCGGCCGGCCGGAATACCAGCAGCCCGGGCACGGCCCGCAGCGACGCGAGCTGCTCCACCGGCTGGTGGGTGGGGCCGTCCTCGCCCAGGCCGATCGAGTCGTGGGTGAAGATGTGCACGACCGGGATCTCCATGAGCGCGGACAGCCTGATCGCCCCGCGCGCGTAATCGGAGAAGGTCAGGAACGTGGACCAGTACGGCCGCACCTTGGTCAGCGCCAGCCCGTTGGCGACCGCGGCCGAGGCGTGCTCCCGGACGCCGAAGTGCACGTTACGGCCGGCCCGGTCGCCGGGCTGGAAATCGCCAGCGTCGCCGAACTCCAGGCGGGTCTTGGTCGACGGTGTCAGGTCGGCGGACCCGCCCACCACCCAGGGCACGGCCCGGGCCACGGCGTTCAGCACCTGCCCGGAGGAGTCCCTGGTGGCGAGCCCCTTGGGGTCCGCCGGGAACGTGGGCAGGCCCGCGTCCCAGCCGTCCGGCAGGGCCCGGTGCTGCATCCGCTCGACCTCGCCGGCCAGGTCCGGGTAGGCGCCGCGGTACCGCTCGAACAGCTCCTGCCAGGCCGCCCTGGCTTCCCTGCCACGCCGGCCGATCCCGTCGGCGAACCACTCGTAGATCCCGTCAGGAACGTAGAAGTCCACGTCGTCCGGCATGCCGAGGAACCGCTTGGTGGCCCGGACCGCGTCCTCGCCGAGCGCCTCGCCGTGTGCCTTGGGGGAGTCCTCCAGCGGCGAGCCGTAGCCGATGTGGCTGTGCACGAGCATCAGCGTCGGGCGCTCATGCTCGGCCTGGAACGAGTGCAGCGCCCGGGTCACCTGCCCGAGATCGTTGACGTCGGCCACGGTGGTCACGTTCCAGCCGTAGCTGATGAAGCGGGCCGCGGTGTCCTCGGTGAACGAGATGTCGGTGTGGCCTTCGATCGTGACCCGGTTCGAGTCGTAGATCCAGCACAGGTTGGCCAGCTGCAGGTGCCCGGCCAGGGACGCGGCCTCGGACGCGACGCCCTCCATCATGCAGCCGTCGCCGGCCAGCGCGTAGACGCTGAAGCCGAAGAGCGGGAAGCCCTCGCGGTTGTAGCGCGCGGCCAGCCACTGGCCGGCCACCGCCATGCCGACCGACGTGGCGACGCCCTGGCCGAGCGGGCCGGTCGTGGCCTCGACCCCGCTGGTCAGGCGGTACTCGGGGTGGCCGGGGCAGTGCGAGCCAAGCTGGCGGAAGGTCTTGATGTCCTGCATGGAGACGGCCGGGGCACCGAGGATCTCGTAATCGGGGTCGACGGCCCGCACCCGGGTCAGGTGCAGCAGTGACCACAGCAGGGCACAAGCATGGCCCTCGGAGAGCACGAAGCGGTCCCGGTTCGGCCAGATCGGGTCGGCCGGGTCGAAGCGCAGGAAGTGCTGCCACAGCGTGCAGGCCACGGGAGCGATCCCCATCGGGGTGCCCGGATGCCCGGAGTTGGCCTTCTGGACCATGTCCATGGACAGGCCGCGGATCGTGTTGATGGCCAGGGTGTCGAGATCGGTCGTGATCAAGCAGGCCTCCGGCAAGGAACTCGGGGAGATGCCTTTCCCGCATCACCCCGGGGATGTGGGCTGATCTGGCTGGATCTCGTATTCGGGGCCGAGGACCTCGGCACCGCCGCGCGACGGAACCATTCTGCTCTTGTCGTGGACGCCTATCTCGGCGGGTACATTCATCCGCTTATCGGTGAGATGGTCCCACAGCTCCAGCCGCGCATTCTGCGGCCGGTCGATCTTATCGAGGTAGTACCCGGGGATCTCGTAGACCAGGTGCCCGCTGACCGTGCTGCCTGGCGGCAGGTCGAAAGGCATGCTGATCGGGGTCAGGCCGAGCGACGGCGGCAGCGCCCAGTCCGGCGGCGGGCAGACAGCCTCGCCGACCCGCCCCCAGGAGCCGGGCACCAGCTTGAGGTAGAGCAGGACCGTGAGGCGTGCGCTCTGCCCTGCTGCCTTGTTCGTGAAGCGGGCGTGCAGCGACCGCAGGGCTGCCGGGACGGTGAGCCCGGAACCGGACTCGTGCTGGGTGTCCAGCGAGCCGGCGCCGTATATCTCGACCTCGATGTCCGGGAACTCCGGCTTGACCCCCGGCGGGAAAGGCCAGCCGCTGACGGCGCCGAAGAAGCAGGTCCAGGCGGCGAGGAAACAGATCAATGCGCCCAGCATCCACCCGTTCAGGAACAGGGAATAACCTGCCTGCTTCACGAAATATGCGATCGCGACGGCGGCAAGGAATGCGAAGAGCGTCAGGGCGAGGCCGCCGAGCCAGAGCCAGAGCCCGCGGTAGGATCGCACGGCGGGGAGTCTACGCTGATCGGGGCAAACGGCACTCCCCGGTCCCGGACCTGGAGCGCATGGACCGATGGACTGGCATGACGTGGCCGACCTTCCGTTCGCCTCGGCCCTGACGCCGCACGCCGGCGGCCTTGCGGCCCACACGGACTACGACTGCGAGCATTTCGACCAGCTCAGCCTCGACGACCCGCACGCCGCCAGCAGCCACTTCATCGAGTGCGCGTTCACCGGGGTGTCCGTCCAGGGCGGGCGGCTGGCCAAGGCCAGCCTGCGCGACGTGCTGATGCGGGACGTGCGGCTGGTCGCGACCGGCCTGGGGGAGTCCCGGTGGGCCGGCGTGACGGTCGCGGAAAGCGTCGCCGCGGGCGCCGAGCTGTTCGGCGCCGAGCTGCACCGGGTCACGTTCCGCGGCTGCAAGCTCGACTCGGTCAACTTCCGTGGCGCCTCGCTGACCGAGGTCACCTTCGCCGGCTGCGAGCTTCGCGACGTGGACTTCGCCGGCGCGACGCTGGCCAGGGCGGCCTTCCCCGGGTCGCGGCTGGCCAGGACCGATTTCACCGGCGTGACCATGCAGGCGACCGACCTGCGCGGCGCCGAGCTCGGCATCATCATCGGCCCGGACTCGCTGCGCGGTGCCATCGTCAGCACCGGGCAGCTGGTCTACCTGGCCCCGGTCCTCGCCAAGACCATGGGCATCACCGTCGAGGGGTAGCGGCAGCGCGGTGGACGCCAGCGGCCGGCGGCCGGCTCTTCGAGTGCGGCGCCAACGGCACCGAAGCCGCCAGGGGCACGATCCTGGAGTGGGACCCGCCGGCCCACGCCTCCGGCACCGGACCCGATCCCGCGGCCGGCCCGCCGTGATCATGAAACCGTGCGGCGCTAGGGTACTGGCATGGGGGATGCGCCCGGGATGCTGGCTGGGCACCCGGACCGGGAGCGGTGGAACGCCAGGTACGAAGGCCGGGACGCGGTGTCCTTCGAGCCGCATCCGCTGGCGGTCCGGGCGCTGTCGCTGCGGCCGCCGGACGGGCCGGTCGCCGATCTCGCCTGCGGGCCCTCGGGCAGCGCGCTGCTGGCCGCGTCGGCCGGCCGCAGGGTCACCGCTGTGGACATTTCCGACGTGGCGCTGGGCCTGCTGGCCCGGGAGGCCAGCCGCCGCGGGCTGGCCGGGCTGATCACCGTGGTGCAGGCCGACCTCCGGGCGTGGCGGCCAGATGCCGGCGGCTACGCCATCGTGCTGTGCACCGGCTACTGGGACCGGGCCGTGTTCGCCGCGGCGGCGGGCGCGGTGACGGCCGGCGGGCTGCTCGGCTGGGAGTCACTCACCGATGCGGCCCGCCGCCGGAGGCCCAGCCTGTGCGCCGGCTGGTGCGTCGGCCCGGGCGAACCCGCCGCGCTGCTCCCGCCCGGGTTCGCCGTCCTGGACTTGCGCGACGTGCCCTCGGCCCCGCACGGCGCGAAGCGGCTCATGCTGGCCAGGCGCGAAGCCTGAGGCGCGGCGCGGGATACTGGCCTCATGGCTGACGACACGGCCCGGGAGCAGGCCATCTACCAAGCACTCAAGGCGGTCGACGAGGTCGCAGCGGCGCTTCAGGCGCACCTGGTCGAGGAGCACGGCGCGGACCTGGAGCGCTCGGCTCCGCAGGGCCCTGCGACCGACTCGCTCACCCTGCTGCGGCAGGCCCGCGAGCGGCTCGGCGAGGGCCTGCGGACGATCGAGGCCTAGAAGACCGGCGAAGCGGACGGCATCTCGCTGCGCAACCGGCGAGGCTGCGGCGCGTCACCGGCCGGCGAACCGGTCGGTGGCCGCGATCAGGTGCCGGTCCATGTCTGTCCCGCCGGTGTGACCGGCGCCGACGAGGTGGAGTTCAGCGTCCGGCCACGCCTGCGCGAGTTCCCACGCGGTGACCGGCGGCCCGCCGAGGTCGAGGCGGCCGTGCACCAGGACGCCGGGGATGCCGGACAGGCGGCCCGCGCCGCGGAGCAGGGCGCCGTCCTCCAGCCAGGCGCGGTGGTGGAAGTAGTGGGTCACGATCCGGGCGAAGGCCATCCGGAAGCGGGGGTCGGCGTACCGGGCCTGCGGCCGCCAGCCTTCCTCCAGCGACACCACCGCGTCCTCCCACGCGCACCAGTCCCGCGCCGCCTGCTCGCGGACCGCCGGGTCGGGATCGGCGAGCAGCCGGCGGTAGGCCGCGACCAGGTCACCGCCCGGGCCGGCGGCCGCGGCGCCGGCCCGGAACCTGGCCCACTCCTCGGGGAAGAACCGGCCGACGCCGTGGCAGAGCCAGTCGATGTCCGCCGGGCGGCTCATCGTGACCGAGTGCAGCACGATCTCGCTGACCCGCTGCGGGTGCTGCTCGGCATAGGCGAGCGCGAGCGTCGACCCCCAGGAGATGCCCCAGACCAGCCACCGGCCCACGCCGAGGAACTCCCGCAGCCGTTCGATGTCGGCGATCAGGTGGCGGGTCGTGTTCACGTCCAGGCTGGCGGCCGGGTCGCTGGCGTGCGGCAGGCTGCGCCCCGCGCCGCGCTGGTCGAACAGCACCACCCGGTATGCCCCGGGATCGAAGTAGCGGCGGAAGCCGGGGACGCAGCCGGAGCCGGGCCCGCCGTGCAGCACCACGGCGGGCTTCCCGGCCGGGTTCCCGCAGGTCTCCCAGTACACCGACTGGCCGTCGCCGACGTCGAGCATCCCGTGCTGGTACGGCTCGATCTCCGGGTAGCGGCCGCTCATGGGTGAACGGTCACCGGCCGGGCGCATGGCCGGCCGGGGCGTAGACGCGGACGTAGTCGATCAGCAGCCGCTGCGGGAAGGTCACCGAGGGCCCGGGGGTCACCGAGGCGGTCCCGCCCACGGCCACGTTGAGCAGCAGGAAGAAATCGTGGTCGAAGACCCACGGCCGGCCGCGCAGGTCCGCCGGCCTGACCGTGGCGTAGCGCCGCTGGTCGAGGTACCAGCGGATCCTGCCCGGTTCCCACACCACCGAGTACACGTGGAATCCCTCGGCAAGGCTGGTGCGCGCCCGGCGTGACGCGGTGATATCGCCGCCGGTGTAGCCGGGCCCGTGCGCCGCCCCGTACACCATCCGGGGGTCCTTGCCGAAGTTCTCCATGACGTCGATCTCACCGCAGCGCGGCCACCCCACCTCGTCGAAGTCCTGGCCCATCATCCAGAAGGCCGGCCACATGCCCTGGCCCGCCGGTATCTGCATCCGCGCCTGGACGACGCCGTACCGGACCGCCACCCGGCCGGCCGTGGTCAGCCGCGCCGAGGTGTACGCGCAGCCGCCGTAGCGCCCGCGCTCGTCCGGCGCCGGGCGCCGGACCACGATGGCCAGGTGGCCGGCCCCGTCGAGCGAGGCGTTCTCGGTGCCCGCCGTGTAGTACTGCAGCTCCCTGTTTCCCCAGCCGTGGCCGCCGGTCTGGTGCTGCCACGTGCCGGGGGCCGGCGGGGAGCCCGCCGGCCCGTCGAACTCATCCGACCAGGCAAGAACGCATCCCGGCAGCTCGGCAAGGACACGACCGGCGGGGTCACGCACCTGACCGACGCTACATCCTCGGCAGTGCGTCGCGGGCGAGCGCCTCCTCGGCAGTCAGGTTGTTGGCGATGCCGACCGCGATGCGGACGTACGCGTCGCCCTGCAGCACGCTGATCGAGGCGTAGCCGTCGTAGTAGGCCTCATCGCCGAGCCCGGAGATCGGCTGGGCGTTTACCTTGCTCCGGTAGTTGTCGAACCACTTCTTTGCGTCCGCCCCGGTGACCAGGACCACCCGCACGCTGTCCGGCACCGCAACGTCCGGGCTGGTCCCCGCCGGGACGTCCGGCCCGTAGAAGACGCAGGCGACCCCGCCCTCCACGGTGGCCTTGCCGAGCAGCGGCGCCGCCACCTGCTGCCCGAGCGCGGCGCTGGCCTCGGACTGGGTGACGACGCTGCAGGAGCTCGGGGACGATGCGGCGGCGGCCGGGGCTGAGCTCGTGGCCGTCGCCGCTGGCGGCTTGCTGGCCGGCGCTGCCGCTGCTGGCGAGTGGCCCGGCGAGCCACACGCGGCGACCAGGGCGGCCACGGCAACCGGCATCATCACCACGGCAGCGCGCCGGTCGCGGCACCAGGCGAGTTTCATGTTGACCTCTGTTCAGTCCCGGGCGCCCGATACGCCCTCTGGCCCGGGACCGTACGGAGGGGCCGTTACAGGTTGCTTACTGAGCGGTTACTGCGCCGGCGTGCCGATCAGGGCGGGCAGGTCGGCGACGGAGCCGATGACGTGATCGGGCCTGCCGGGCGCCCTCCGCAGCGTCTCCGGCTGGTACTTCCCGGTGCGGACCAGCACGCCGGTGAGCCCCGCGTGCTGGGCGGCCAGGACGTCCGCCTCGACGTCGTCACCGACCATCACCGCGTCCGGGGGCTCCGCGCCCAGGGCGCTCAGCGCGGTGGCGAAGAACGCGGCGGCGGGCTTGCCGGTCACCTCAGCCTGCACCCCGGATGCCTGCTCCAGGCCCGCCAGGAACGCCCCGGTGTCCAGCTGCATGCCCTGGTCGGTGCGCCAGTACATGCCGCGGCCCATCGCCACGAGGCGCGCGCCGCCCAGCAGGTAGCCGAACACCCGGTTCAGTGCCTGGTAGCTGAACTCCGGCCCGGCCCCGCCCAGGATGACCACGTCCGGGGCGGACGCGCCGCCCGGGACTATCCGCACCCCGGGCAGGTCGGAGGCGATGTCGCCGCTGTTCAGCAGCACGCACGTGGCGCCGGGGTGGTTCCGGGCGAGGTAGGCGGCCGTGATGGCCGGCGCGGTGAAGATGTCGCCGGCGCTCACCCCGAAGCCGGCCTCCGAGAGCTTCGCGGCGATCCAGGCCCTGGTCCGCGACGTGGTGTTGGTGACCAGCGCCAGCGCGAAGCCCGCGTCGCGGAGCGCCCGCACCGCCGCGGCCGCGCCGGGCAGCGGCCGCCAGGAGACGGTGAGCACGCCGTCGATGTCGAGCAGGACCGCCCTTATCCGCCGCATGACCTAAACGTAATCGGGGCGGGTAACGGATCGCAGGAGTAACCGAGCTGTGTGCGATAAACGCTGCTGCAACAGCACTTTCCGCACACAGTAACGGCTTTCGGTGGACGGCGGGGGGCCAGC
>JASHPR010000465.1 GCA_030038015.1 Streptosporangiaceae bacterium | reverse complement strand
CGGCCCGCGGCACGCACGTTCGCGCTAGGAAGCCTGCCGGCGAGCGCCCCGTTATCCCTCCAGCCGGTCAGGGGAAGCAGCCCTGCCCGGCCCTGGCGAGCAGCGTGGACAGCGGCACGGCGAGCGCCGCCTTGGCCTGGGCCTGGGAGAGCCTGCCCGTCGCAACCAGCCGGTCAACCACGTGGATCTCGCGGGCTCGCGCGTTCGCCGGGTGGGTCAGCGGGTCGTCGAGGGACGGGCCCTGCACCATGCCGGCCAGCATCGCCGCCTGCGGCCAGGACAGCGCGGCGGGGGGAACCCCGAAGTACCCGCAGCTCGCGGCCGCCAGGCCGTAGTAGTTGTTGCCGAAGTAGACGACGTCGGCGTACATCTGCAGGATCTGCGGCCTGGAGTACGTCAGGTAGAGCTTCACCGCCAGCGCGACCTGCTCGGCCTCGTCGGTCACGGTGGACTGCCCCCGCGTGTAGAGCAGCTTGGCCAGCTGCTGGTAGAGGGTGGCACCGCCTTCGATGCCGTGGCCGGTCACGTAGGCGAAGCTCACCCGCGCCACGGCGAACAGGTCGATCCCCGGCTCGGAGTAGAACCGCTTGTCCTCGGTCGCGACCAGCGACTCGGCGAACCGCGCCGGGACCGGCGGGCCCGGGTAGGCCGCCCCGTGGGCCAGGTCCTGTGCCTGGACGAGCTGCCCGGCGTTGCCGACCGAGGGTGTCACCAGCATCAGCCCGCCGAACGCGACGGCGCCGAGCAGGACCAGCGTCACAACCACGGCCGCTGCCCACTTCAGCAGCCGGAGGGCACGGCGCATCCCGTGCTGCCTGGCCGGCCGGCGGTACGCGGCGGGAACGTACGCCCGGCCGGAACCGCCGGTGCCCGGGGCGCGGGTGCCGGGAGGCGGGTCGGGAGCCGCCAGCGGAAGCGTGGAATCACCGCCGGGCCCGGTCTCGCCCGCTGGTCCCCACGTCGTCATTGCGCCCGCCCCGAAAGTCTGCCCCTGGTTAGCTGCGCCAGGGCAATAGCAATTCTGCCCGCTCCGCCCGGTAAGCCAAACGATCGGTTAGCCCGCGACGTGCCAATCATGGCCGCTTGCCCGGTGCCGCGCCGCCGGGCCGCCGGTGCGCAGACCCCCGGGCCCCGGCCGCCGGCGCCGCGCTCGGAAAACCGCCTGTGACCTCGGGATACGCCGTATCGTGAACGCCTTATGGGCGGTTTCGCTGCGAATCCATAATCCGGGAAGGTAACGTCGTCGGGAGCGAGGGACAGTCACGGGATCCCCGGGCCATAGGTGGCCGGGATCCGCAGAGGGAACTTCCAGGTAATGGTCGGCTTTCGGGCCGTCCCTCCAGGAGGAAAATAGTGTCATCCAGGCGTGGCTCACGCCGCAGCCGGGACAACTACTCGGTGGCCCGGGTCCGCGCGGTGCGGCGTGGGCGCATCATCTGGGTCGTCGTTGTGCTGGTCCTGGTTTCCGCGGCCGCGGCCTCCGGGGTGACCGCCCAGGGCAAGGACATCCTCGTCCATGTCCAGCGCTTCATGCTCTTCTACTCCGGAGTGCTCGCGCTGGTCGCGCTGACGGCGGCGGTCGGCGTCGGCATCGTGGCCGCCGACCGCATCGTCATGGCCCCGGCCAGCCGGGTGGTGGCGCAGGCGGTGCACCGCGCCACCTCGTTCGCCGCGCTGGCGTTCCTCGTGACCCATATCGTGCTGGAGATCCTCGCCCACAGGTCCCACGTGATCGACGCGTTCGTGCCGTTCCTCGCCCGCGGCCGGACGTTTTACATCGGCCTCGGCACGGTCGCGTCGGACCTGGTGGTGCTGCTGGTCGTCACCGGGATCGCGCGCGGCCGGTTCGCGGCGAAGTCGCCGTGGACGTGGCGCGCCATCCACGCCACCGCCTACCTGTGCTGGCCGCTGTCGATCGTGCACGGCCTGCTCGCGGGCCGGACGGCAAAGCCGTACGTGGACTGGAGCTACGGCGCGTGCGTGGCCGCGGTGGCCCTCGCCCTGGTCATCCGGTTCGTGGCCACCATTCGCACCCACAGGGAGAAGGCGGCCCATCCGCTGCCCGACCACTTCTCCTCGGTGCTCCAGGGAGCCGTGCCGGCCATGCCGCAGCCCGACGTCTATGACCGGTGGGGCGCCGTGCCGCAGGCCCACGACCCATTGGGTGCGATACCCCGGGTCCGCGGGACGCAAGGCACCATGCCGCAGGCCCACGGGATGCAAGACGCCATGCCGCAGGCCCGCCGCATGCCCCGCGCGCTGCCGCCCGGCGGCAGCAGCCAGGAGGCGGGGCCCCGGCAGCAGCCGCCGCCGCCGTACATCACGACGCGGCGCCTGGCGACCCCGCGCCCTGATCTCCCGATCCCCCAGCCGCACCAGCAGGAGATGAGGCCCTGGCAGCAGCAGGAGTGGCAGCAACAGCAGCAGGACATGACGCCATGGGAGCAGCACCTGGTGTCCCAGGAGCCCGATCCCCCGGAGTACCCGCCTGACCCGGCCTATCCCACCTACCCGGGCGCGGAGGGATCATGACACCGCCCCCAGGGCCTGATGCCATGTGCATCGGCCAGGCCCGCCTGACCGCCGGCCTCGACCGGTTTGAGCGAATCGACCTGACCACGCACTATTCGGTGTTCGGCAACCTGCCCCGGCTGACCGCCGATCAGCTGATCAAGGCCACCGAGCAGGTCAACCTGTGCGGCCGCGGCGGCGCGGCCTTCCCGTTCGGCAAGAAACTGAAGTCCGTGGTGGAGTCGGCCCGCCAGCGCAAGAGGCGGATCGTCATCCTGGTCAACGCCACCGAGGGCGAGCCCGGCAGTTCCAAGGACCGGATGCTGCTGCTCAGGTCGCCGTACCTGGTGCTCGGCGGCGCGCTGGTCGCCGCCTGGGCGCTGCAGGCCAGGGAGATCGTCATCGGCGTCACCCGCACCGACGTGGCCCGCTCGATCAGTTCCGCGGCTTCGGCCGAACCAGACCTGAAGCGCCTGGTGCGCGTGGTCAAGGTGCCGGACAGGTTCGTCGTCGGTGAGGGCGGCGCGCTGGTGAACGCCCTGAACGGCAAGACGCCGAGGCCGCCCGGCCGCAAGATCCTGCCCAGCGACTACGGCATCCATGACCTGCCGACCCTGCTGTCCAACGCGGAGACCTACGCGCAGGTCGCCGTGCTCGCGATGCTCGGCCCCGACGGTTACGCCTCGGCAGGCACCAGGGACGAGCCGGGAACGACCCTGCTGTCGGTCGGCGGCTCGGTGGACAATCCCGCGGTTGTGGAGGTGCCCTTCGGCCTGCCCCTCGGCGAGGTGCTCGACCTCTGCTCGGCGTCGCCGGCGGACGGCGTCCTGGTCGGCGGGTATCACGGCATGTGGCTGCCGGCCGACCTCGCGTACAGCGTGCCGGTCAGCCGCGGCGGGCTGACCGCGGCCGGCGGGACGCTCGGCGCCGGCGTCGTGCTGCCGCTCGGCGGGGGCACCTGCCCGCTCGGCGAGGTGGCGCGGGTGGCCGGCTACCTCGCCAAGGAGTCATCGGGCCAATGCGGCCCGTGCAAGCTAGGGCTGCCCGCCATCGCGCGGGCGCTGATCGCGCTGGCCGACGGCTCGGGCGGGATCGACGCGCTGGACACCGCGCGCCGCGGTGCGGCCGCGGTGAAGGGCCGCGGCGCGTGCGCCCATCCCGACGGGATGTTCCGGTTCGTGCTGTCCGCCCTCGACGTGTTCACCGACGACCTGACCGCGCACCTGTTCCGCGGCACCTGCGGGCGCCGGGTGCAGGGCGTCCTGCCGCTGCCGGGCAAGGACGGCGAGATGCGGCTTTCGGTGAACTGGACCCGGTGCCGCGGGCACGGGCTCTGCGCCCACCTGGTGCCGGAACTCGTGCAGCTCGACGGCCAGGGTTACCCGGTGTTCCTGGACATGCCGGTGCCGCCCTGGCTGGTGGGCGAGGCGCAGCAGGCGGTCCAGATGTGCCCCTCGCTGGCGCTGCGGCTCACCACCCCGCCGCCGCCCAGGGAGCCGCCGAAGCCCGCCAGGCAGCAGCCCGCGCTCAGGAAGGGCGGCGGCAACCTCAAGCTGGTGGCGAGCAAGCCGTCCGAGCCGGGCCCGGATGTCGACGAGGCCTGGATCGCCGAGCTTTCCGACGTCGGCCGCCAGATCCCCCGCCCGCTCACCTAGCCCCCCGCACCCCTGCGCGGGCCGCTCAGGCTGCCGGGCTCGCGCCTTTCAGGAGGAACGCCGCGCTGCCCACGACGTACTCGGAGTAGTTGTTCAACAGGATCGCGACACGCCCGGCGATCACGCGGCTGGGGATCACGTAGATGGTGAGGTCGCCGTCCAGGATGAAAAAGAGATCTATCAGATCGGGGTCATTGGGGACCAGCAACCCACGGTTGCCGATGGAGTAAGATCGCCGGCCCACCTGAACCACCCAGCATCAGACCAGCGCCGCTGGCCGGTGAAGTGGGAGGTGTCCAGGCCAAGGCGACTGGCGTGCCGTTTAACGCCCCGGATGGCTCCGGCGGAGGTCACGCAAAGGCCGAGTTCGCGCATGACTCCGCGCCACGATCTGGAGGCTGCCACGGCGGCAACTAACTGAGAATCGGACCACGTTCGTTTGCCAGGGGTCTTTTCTGTCATACCAGGCAAGCTAGCAGCAGGGTCCGGCAAAACGGTTTGAGAAATGGTCTCCGGCAAATTTATCTGAGTCGGGACGAGCGGATTTGAACCGCTGTTCTCCTGACCCCCAGTCAGGCGCCTTAACCAAGCTGGGCCACGTCCCGCTGTCCTCTCGGACCCCCCAAATGCTAGCGCACACCGGGCAGACCCTGCACAGCGCCGCAGGCGTCAGGGCGTGCCCGGCGGGGTCACGGCCGCGTCGACCGTCACCCGGCCGGCGTTCCGGAACGTCAGCACCAGCGGCACGGTGGCGCCGACGCTGAGCGGGCCGGGGTCCAGCAGGACGATGTCGAGGCCGAACGGGCTCAGCGAGAGCGTCGCGTGAGCCGGGATCGCCAGCCGGCGCACCACTGTGCCCGGGCCGGCGGCGCTCCCCGCGTGGCGGATGAAAATGACACGGCCCGCGGACGGCGACGACGCGGAGAGCAGCGTGTCCGGTCCACCCAGGTTCGTGACCGTCAGGTAGGTGGCTGCCTGGTCCGGCGACGAGGACGACGGCAGGGTGACGGCGGCCTGGCCGACCCGGATCGTGACCCGTGACACTGTGCCAGCGCCGCCCGTCGCCACCCACCCGTAAAGCAGCCCGATCATCGCGGCAGCACAGATCACCGGGGCCAGGCCGGCCCGGATCAGCTCGGCGGCGGGGCGTCGCGGTGTGTCCGGCCGCGCCGGCCCTGCCAGGCCTGCGGGCGCCTCGGCTGTGCGCTGGGCGGCCATCAGAGAGCCGACCCGACCGGGCTGGGCTGCGGCTGCGGCACCGGCCGCGGCGGGAGTACGGTGCTCGCCCGGCTGGCGCGGAACCGGCGCAGCCTGAGGCTGTTGGACACCACGACCAGCGAGCTCCCGGCCATCGCCAGGCCGGCGAACAGCGGGTTGAGGTAGCCGAGGGCGGCGAGCGGAATCGCGA
>JASHPR010000464.1 GCA_030038015.1 Streptosporangiaceae bacterium | reverse complement strand
TAGCTCCACACCAGGTCCTCGTGCGTCTCGCCGCCGACCTCCGCCGACCAGTACGAGGCCCGGCCCTTGAACGGGCAGGTGGTCGCCGTGTCCGCCGGCTTGAGCAGGTCGGTGCGCACGTCCTGTTTGGGCAGGTAGTAACGGGTCGGCAGGCCGGTCTCGTCGAGGAGGACCGGCCGGTCCGACTCCGCCAGCTTCTCGCCGCCGACGGTGACCTCGACGTGGAGCCTGGCGGGGGTGATCGTGATCGTGTGCCCGGTAGCCATGCCGGTGCCAACCGCGCGGCGGCCGGCGTGATTCCGCGGTGCGGCGTGATTCCGCGGTGCCGGCCGTCAGATCAGGTGCTTGCGCACCCATCTGGTGATGACCTCGATCAGCAGGACGACAGCGAACGTGGTGATGATGATCGCCCCCGTGGTCCGGTAGGCGAGCACCTGCACGCTCTGGGAGAGCAGGAAGCCGATGCCGCCGGCGCCGACGATGCCCAGGATGGTGGACGAGCGGAAGTTGACGTCCAGCATGTAGAGGCCGTTGGCCACCAGGGCGGGCGCGGCCGGCTCCAGCACCGAGGTCGCCGTCTCCTGCAGCCTGCTCGCCCCGGCCGAGAGCACCGCCTCTCGCGGCATCGGGTTCACCTCCTCGATCCCGTCAGCGACCAGCTTCGACATGAACGCGACGGTGCCGACGATCAGCGCGAACGTCCCGGCCACCAGGCCAAGGCCCACGGCGACCACGAAAACGATCGCCAGGATGAGCTCGGGGACCGCCCGGATCACGACCAGGAATGCCCGCGCGCAGCGGTACACCCACCGGTCGGTGACGTTCCGGGCGGCCAGCAGCCCGACCGGGACGGCCAGCAGGAAGCCGATGGCCGTGGCCACGATCGCCACGCTCGCCGACTGGAGGGTGCCGGTGATCAGGTTGCTGCGGGCCGTGCTGAAGTCTGGCGGGAAGTACAGCACGACGGTGTCCCACACCTGCCGCGCCGAGGTGACCGCCTGGATCGGGTTGATCTTGGTGACCCAGAGCGAGGCCGCGACGACCGCCAGCGCGCCGCCCGCGAAGGAGAAGCGCTGCACCCGCGTCCGGGTCCATGGCGGGCTGACCCGCGGCCGGCCGAACGTCCGGGGTGCCGCCGCCTGGCCGGGCCGGGGCCGGATCAGCCGCCGGACCATAAGGTCACCGCGCGCCGGCCTGCGGCCGGTGGCGGCCGCTGCCGAGCGGAGCGGGGCCTCGGTGCCGATCAGCGACCGGCGGATGACCGCCGAGACGAACTCCATGATCACGATCAGCACGAAGATCACGACGACGACACCCACGGCCCGCCGGAACTGCAGGGTGCCCATGTACTGGTTGAGCAGGAAGCCGATGCCCCCCGCCCCGACGTAGCCGAGGATCACCGAGCTGCGCAGGTTGATGTCCAGCCGGTACAGCGTGATCGACGTGAACGACGGCAGCACCTGGGGCACCACGCTGGTCGCCACGTTCTGCATCCTGCTCGCTCCGGTGGCGGTGACCGCCTCCCTCGGCTCGGCGGGGACCTGCTCGATCGCCTCGGCGTACAGCTTGCCGAGCATGCCCACGGAGTGGAACCCCAGGGCGAGCACGCCCGGCAGGATCCCGATGCCGATGGCCTCGACGAACACGATCGCGAACACCAGGTCCGGAACCGAGCGGCAGACCACGATGACCGCCCGCGCCAGCCAGCGGACGGCCGGGTGCACGGTCGTGTTCCGCGCGGCCATGAACCCGACCGGGATCGCCATCACCGCGGCCAGCGCGGTGCCGACGACCGCCATGCACACGGTGACCAGGCCCAGGCTGACGATGTGCCCGAACCCGGTGAACTCGGGCGGCACCGTCTGGCCGACGGATGCTCATCTGGTACTTGTCTAGATAAGATCGGCTTGTGTAGATGACTTTGGGGGGCGGAGGTGACGGCCCACTCACGGCCCGGAAAACGCCGCATGACCGGGACCGGAAGATATTGGGCCCAGCCAGGTGGTCCGGCGTCAGCGCACCGCCACCGCCGCGCGGGACCGCGGCGGACCGGAGAGCGGACCTGTCACCACACGTGACCAGGGATCGGCCTGCCGCGCCGAGGAGGCGATCACGTCCACGACCCGCGGCCAGCGGCCGTCGGGCACCACCAGGATGAGGTCGGCGGCGCAGCCCGGGTCGAGCCTGCCCCGGTCGCTCAGCCCGGCCGCCTCGGCGGGGCCCTCCGTGATCAGCCGGATCGCCGCGGGGAAGTCCACCACCTTGCGGTTGGCCAGGTCGAACGCGGAGGCGAGCAGGGTCGGCGGGGCGTAGTCGGAGGCCAGCCCGGTGCAGCAGCCGGCCGCGATCAGCTCCTCCGCGGAGGCGTTGCCGGAGTGCGAGCCGCCCAGCAGGATGTTGGGGGCCCCGAGCACCACCGGCATGCCCCGGTCCCTGGCGGCACGCGCCGCCGCGAGCGTCACCGGGAACTCGGCGACGGACGCGCCCCAGCGCAGGGCTTCCGCGACCTCGTCCGGATCGACGAGGTCGTGCGCCAGCACCCGGGCCTTCCCGGTTCCCGCCAGCTCGCGCACCCGCGCCAGGTTGGCGTTGCGGGTGGAGAGCTGGGCCTCGGCCTCGGTCATCCGGCGGGCGATCTCCGCGTCCAGGTCCCCGATCCGGTCCGGGTGCTCCTGCGGGATCGCCGCCTTGTACATGTCCAGGTTGCGGTATTGGCCCTGGCCCGGCGTGTGGTCCTCGAACGAGACCAGCGCCGGGCAGCCGGATGGCTGCCCGGCCGGCAGGCACCCGATGGCCCGGTCCACCGAGCCGGTGCTGCGGGCCGGGAGCCGGAACAGCACCCGGTGGTCGAGCCGGGCGCCGGCCACCCGGCGCGCCGCGATGGCCCCCACCAGGGCCTCGGCCATGTCGGGTGAGCGCAGCCGGTCCACGCGGTCACCCTTGCCGGCGAAGCTCACGCCGTGGCAGGCCGTTGTGATGCCGGCGGCGAGGAACTTGGCCTCCAGCGACCGCAGCGCGAACTCCAGGTCGAAGCTGACCGTCGGCCGCGGCGATACCTCGCGCTCGATGGCATCGCAATGCGAGTCGACCAGCCCGGGCAGGCAGAACGCGCCGCGGCCATCGATCGCGCCCACGTAGGACCGGTGCTCCTCCACCTCCAGGATCCGGCCATCCTCGCTGGCGATGGTCGCGTCCTCGATGACGCGGCCGCCGGCCACGGCCCGGACGTTGCTCAGCAGGTGCACGGCCATCGGCGGATCCTTGTCTTGCAGGAGTGGGGTGGTTATCTATACAACCTATGGTGTGCGGGCTCGGTGAAAGCTTCGGCCGGGCACGGTGACGGCAGCCGGTCTGCGGGGCAAAGCCCTGGCGAACTCTCGTTCCCCCGGCTGCCCTGCGGGCCGTTCACCAGGCGCAGCTCCATGACCTCGCCGGTGCCGCTGCCACGCCAGCCCGGGCGCACGTACAGGCCGCTGACGTAGCCGAGGCTCTCCGGTTCCGCCACCGGGTTCGGCACCTTCTCGATCACGTGCGCCAGCACCAGGCCGACGGGCTGATCGCGCGCGCAGGCGACCCACGCGGTCCAGGCGCCGCCTTCCAGGCGCTCGGCCAGCCACGCCGTGACCCGTTCAAGAAATGCCGCCCGGGGCTCTTCGGGTGCCGCCATCTGCGACCGGAACGCGTAGCGCAGCTCAGCCAGGGCCCTGGCATCGGGCCTGCGGGCCAGCCGCACCTCCGTCACCTCCCAGGCCTCCCCGGGCTGGCGGCGGCCTGGGACGCGATGACCGCCTGCAGTTCGGCGGCCAGCCCAGGGGTGGCGGCCACGATCCCGCTCCAGCGCCGGGTCAGGTCGGTGCCGAAGTCGACCGGGCGCTTGAACGCGTCGGCCACCACCGCCCCCGCCGCGTCCGCGTACACGACCGCGGCCGCCAGGTCCACGTACCTGTGCACGTCCCCGCCCGCGTCCGCGAACGCGTCGATGGCGCCGGTGCAGGCCAGGATGGCCTCGAGCGTGGAGCAGCTGAGGATGCGCACCCGCGCCGACCGCTCGGCGATCCGCTGCCAGGCCGGCCAGGTGGCAGGCTGCGGCCGCAGCAGCGAGACCGCGGCGCCATCCAGGCTGGTCCGGCCGGTGGTGCGCCACGGGCCGGGCCCG
>JASHPR010000463.1 GCA_030038015.1 Streptosporangiaceae bacterium | reverse complement strand
GGCTTCACGGGTCGCAACCTGATGCCGATTCTCGACGGCGCCCTGGGGCTGCACGAAGAGACAGCAGGCTGACGTGGGCATCCAAGACATCATCGAGGGCAAGAAGCAGTGGCGGGCGCACATGGCGCGGGTCAAGGCGCTCCCGCCGGACTACCAGATCGTCTACAAGGAGATTCAGAGGTATCTCTTCAGGGTCGGACCGACCGACTTGCCTGACGGGTGCCTGCTCTCAGGAATAGTCGATTTCTTCGAGGAGGGCGTCGCGGTCGGCAAGGGAGTCCGGGAACTCATCGGCAACGACGTCGCTGCCTTCTGCGACGACCTCGTCAAGGACTCGCGCAGCCCATCTGCGGCATACGACCGCAACTCTGCTCAAAAATCTTGGCGTTCCGGCCCGGGACGCACAGATCATCCTCGGTCACTCACGTCTGGCTGTCACGCTGGAGATCTACACCCACGAGGACGTCAGGCCCAGCGAGAAGCACTGCGCAAGATCAGCGATACCCTCCGCCGGGATGATGAAAGCGGGCTGTGAATGACCGTCAGTGGGAGTCAATCGTGGGTGTCACTGGCGTGTCTGCTGATCTTGGTTAGATCATTTGGCCTGGTGAGGTCCTCACGTTTGGGCGTGACCTGCTGAAACTGGGTCTGGCTGGAGGGCTGCCCACAGGTTAAGCGGGCGCAGCCCACGCTGCGTGGAGGCTGGGTCTCCAGTTCTGCGAGGTTACGGCTGCTGAGTGCTGTCTTCCTCGATGATCTGCAGGGTGAGGTCCTGGAGCTCGGCGAGCAGGGCGCGGAGTTTCCTGGCGTTGTCGAACAGGGGCTGGTATTCGGCGAGCTCGCGGGGGGTTAGCCGGCGGGTGACGGTCTTGCTGCCGATCTTGCGGGTCCATTCGGCATACGGGCCGTGCAGCCGGGGCGGGTCGGCGTGGCAGCGGCAGTTCTGCTTGCCGCAGGCGTAGGCGCGGACGGTGAGGGTGCCGGGCAGGGCGAAGCCGGCCCGGGCGAGCTCGGCGGCGATCTTGTCGCGGGCCGCGCGCTGGGCGGGGCTGGGTTCCATGCGACACACCGTCTCAGATCCGCGGGCCGGGCTGGTGTCCACAGTATATTCCTGTGGACAGGTTCCTGGAGGGCCTCATGCAGGCAGAGCAGGCTGCGGCAGGCGGCTATATCTCGCGGTGGCGGCCGTCGTCGGTCTCGCCGCGGGCGGCGGCGTTCGCCCGGGACGTGATCACGCGGGCCGGGCCGCTGGGCCGGGAGCGGGCGAAGAACCTGCTGTGGGCCGCGGGGAAGCTGGCCGACTACACGCTCGGGCTGGGCCTGGACCTGGTGCCGGAGACTGTGCTGCACCCGTCGGTAGCCGAGCGGTTCACTCGCTGTGCGCCGGGGCTGTCGGGGCCGGCCCGGCGGACGCTGCGCACGAACCTGCGGTTCATCGGCCGGCGTGTCGTGCCGCACCTGTATCCGGCCGATCTGCCGCTGCCCAGGGAAAGGTCCAAGCAGCCCTACCGCGCGGCGGAGATCGCCGGCTATCTCGCGCTGGCTGACGCCCAGCCCACCCGCGAGCGGCGGATGCGCGCGGCGGGGCTGGTCTGCCTGGGCGCCGGCGCCGGGCTGATCCGCGGTGACCTGCGCGATGCGCGTGGCACCGACGTGGCGCGCCGCTCCGGCGGGGTCGTGGTTGCCGTGCGCGGCGCCCGGGCGCGCACGGTGCCGGCGCTGGACCGCTACCACGCCCGGCTGCTGGCCGCTGCGGCGTTCGCCGGGACCGGGCTGATCTGCGGCGGGGCCGATCCGGGGCGCCGGAACATCACGAACCCGCTGATCGCCGCGCTAGACGGCGGGACGGGCCTGCCCCGGCTGGACACCTCCCGGCTGCGCGCGACATGGCTGGCTGACTGCGCGGAGCAGCTGGGGCTGGCCACGTTCATGCACGCCGCCGGGATCAGCTGCTCCCAGCGGCTCGGCGACCTGGTCGCCGGGCTGGAGCCGGCCGGCGAGGCCGAGGCGGTCCGGCTGCTCGGAGGCGCTGCGCGGCGATGATCCCGCTGGCGGTGCTCGAGCAGGTCATCGACACCTCCGGCGTCGCGCCGCGGATCGAGGGCATGCTCCCGATCGGGGTGCGCGCCCGGCAGCTGAGCATCCGCACCCTGCTGGCCGGGATATGCCTGACCCAGGCTGACGGGCGGCCCGCCCACCTGACCCGGGTACACCGGGCACTGACCGCGCTGCCGGAAGACGAGCAGCGGAGGCTGGGCGTGACTGCGGACTGGAAAAACGGCCCGCACCTGCTGACTTACCGGCAGACCGAGTACACCTTCGCCCTGGTCGCGGACGCGCTCGGCAAGGACGAGCCGGACGGGCTGCCCTCGCCGGAGCTGCAGGCGGTCTGCGACCAGCTGCTGGAGGCTTCCGTCCCGGGCAGGTTCAAGGACGCCAGCGCCTCGCTGGCCGTGGACTGGACCGGCCTGGAGTCCTTCTCCCGGCCCCCGCCGCGCGGCACCAGCGACTGCGCCGACCCCGAGGCGTCCTGGGGACACCGCAAGAACAACCTGCTGCGCAGCGAGAACGAGCTGTTCTACGGGTGGTACTTCTCCGCCGGGACGATGGCGCGCGAGGAGAACGGGCCCGCCGTCCCCGAGCTCGCCCGCCGCGCCACGGTCTCGTCGTGCCGGCACGACCCCGTCCCCGCCTTCGCTCCCGTCCTGACGGCCATGCCGGAACACGGCATCCCGCTCGGCGACGTCCTGGCCGACTCCGGCTACTCCCACCGGGTCCCGCAGCACTGGGCGGCCCCGCTGCGCGCCGCCGGGGCGCAGCTGGTCCAGGACCTGCACCCGCACGACCGCGGCCCCAGGGGCACCCACGACGGCGCCACCATCAGCAACGGCAATCTCTACTGCCCGAAGACACCGCGGCCGCTGCTGGAACCCGGACCCCTCGCCCCCGGCGCGACCAGGGAACAAGCCGCAGCGCACGACGCGGAGACCGCCGAGGCCGCCCGCTGCAAGCTCGGCCGCCTCACCGCCGACGACGCCGACGGCTGCCACCGGGTCCAGTGCCCGGCCGCCATGGGCAAGATCCGCTGCCCACTCCGCCCCGCGTCGATGAGACTGGACCGGGACCGCCCGGAAATCCTGCAGCCCCCCGAGCACCCCCAGGCCTGCTGCGCACAGCAGACCCTCACCGTCCCGCCGGACGTGCTCGCCAAGACGGCACAAAAGCACGACTACCCATCCGCGGCCTGGCGCCGCTCCTACGCCCGCCGCACCAGCGCCGAGCGTGGCTTCGCCACCGCCAAAGACCCCGCCAGCAACGACATCGCCCGCGGCTGGTGCCGCCTCATGGGCCTGACACCCCTCATGCTGTTCGTCACCACGCTGCTGATCGCCCGCAACCAGCGCATCCTGGCCGCCTGGAACACCCGGCAGGAAGAAAACGCCCGCCGCGCCGCCCGGGGCCTGCCCCCGAAAACCAGGCGCCGCCGCCGCAAGACGCTCACCGCGCTCGCCGCCGCACCCGGGCCGCCCTAACCCGGTGACACACCCGCACGTGGGCACAGCACCCGCCACCAGCACCCCGGCAGCCCCCGACACCGCACGCAAGCAGCGGCAGCACGCCTGCAAACGCCTCCCGGCACGCGCAACGCCACCGTGCGGATGCAAACCGCACACGGCAGTGGCCACGCCGCGACACGCATTGGAATGTCAGACCCAAACGTGAAAATAGGCCTCACCGAAACGTGAAGACCTCCTGGTGGAGCTAAGGGGACTCGAACCCCTGACCCCTTGCTTGCAAAGTACACACACACTGATCGGGACAGTGCCTGACGTGGGCATTTACTTGCGGACTGATCATCTGGGGCCGGAACGGTCCGGGATGGTTGCTACAGATTCCGGCTACATGGCCAATCATGATACGAATGGCCCAGCCCGGCGCGCTCCGCGCGCCCTTGAAGACGTAGAGAGAGTCGTAACAGATCGAGAGTCACTCTTACGGCTCGCCAGGTGGCTGCGGGTCAATCAAAAGGTGCAGGTCGCGGATCGCTAGATCAAGACTGGCGGGCTGGTAAGACGGCGCTTGCGCATCCCGGTCTTCGAGCAAGCCACGCACGCGCTTCAACGAGGCGCGTAGTAGACGCACGTCAAATGACTCCAGGCTTGGCAGGAGCCGTCGTTCTAGCACATTAAGCAAACGCTGATCATCCCCTTTATGCGATTGCTCGACGTTGACCGTCCAGTCTCGAATAGCATCGATAGCCAAGCTCAGTTCTTGGACCTCGTCCGCTGTGGGCGTAGCACGCCTTTGCACCCAAAACCACGTAATGAGCGCCGCGGACAGCCCGGCTGCAGTTACGCTCGCGGGCAAAAGAGCGCGCACAGGCTCAATGAACTCGATACTGAAGAGAGCTCCCGTTGCGAGCGTTCCTGCTGCGCCGCTGACAGCGGCCGCCAGCGTCCGTTCACGTCGACGGTCATTTTTTTCTAGTTCGTCGTCTAGACGCTGAGCGAATCGTCGACTCGTGTCGCTACCATTCGGGTCGTCCGCGGCACGCCGGACAACGTCCCTGAACTGGCCGACAGCGCGGGTGACGATCGGATAGCCGGTATCGGCCAGCGCGTCCCACCATTTGCCCCAAGGTTCGACCGCGCCTACGCTCACAGGGGGGGCACCTGCTTGGATTGAACATCTGCCACCCTCATAAACCGCCCTCACGCCACCGATCAGCCAGCCTCTTAGCTTGTCACGCGCCGAGAATTCAGACATGGTGCCGAGATCGCCCGTTCGGCGGCCGGCCGAATTGAGAATGGCGCTCAGGGGCCGCTTCCGGCCCTGCGTTAACTCCGCGCGCGCACACCTCAGAGCCGCTTCCACTATCGGTATCACGGCCGAGCGGATCGCCTTCTCGTCGCGGCGGGCATCCTGGTCGGTAAACGCGTACCGGGGGTTGCCCAGAAGTTCGTCGCGGACTGACCGATATAGGGTCTCGCGCAGCAGTCCTTCGAGTTGTTCTGTTCGCTTGCGGTCGTTGAGGGTTTTGCGGAGGTAATTGACGGCGGACTTGCCGATTGGGCCAGCCATAGCCGCCGGATGAGGCATGATCGAATCTCCCGCCGCGCTCTCATGGGAAGCTTCTACCGACATCATGATCCCTCCCACGGCCGACCCGAAATGTAGGCCGCAAATGTTTCTCGAAAAAGCTTTCGAGCGAACGCAGAAGCTTCGCCCATAGGCTAGACCAATTTGCGCGAGACATCTCGGCACTCCTGTGGACCCTTGTCCGGTCTTCGCACCTGGTCGGCATTGGTTCGGGGGCGCCCAGCGCGACCCCGGAGCGGCCCGCGAAACGGTCTCGCAGCGTGGCCAGCCGACTCCCACGATGGCCCGGATCAGCACCACGCTGGGAGATCCACACGGATAGCGCCGACGAAGCGAAGCGAGACGCGCTCACCCGGTATTCCGGGTCTATCACTTAATGGGGCAGAAACATGTACGTGCAGTCGGCGTTCTTCCGGGTAATGTCGATCAGCCGATCGGCCGCAGCCTGGCACATCCAGTTGGCCATCGCCGTCTGGGCCGCGGCCCCCTCCGCCTCCGCCGCGGCCTCGCCTATCCCGCTAGCCATCGCGGCCTGGGCCGCCGCCGTGGCCTCGCCCAGGTCGTCAGCAATCCGCGCCGCTTCCAGCGCCCACTCGAGCTGGACTGTGCTTGGGGATACAAGGCCTCCTGTTCGCTGCGATCAAGTAACGCCGAAATGCCAACGCTGTAATTCTAGGCCCGCCGGGCGGCGGGGATCCGTTGAAGTTCCGCTACTGCTACAGGCGGCAGCTACAAACCGGGCCTAAACGATCAACGGTGATGACGTTTTGCCTGGTGGAGCTAAGGGGACTCGAACCCCTGACCCCTTGCTTGCAAAGATCGTTCGCAGGGCTACTTGACGTGCCTCGCTGCTGGTCGAGGCCGTAACTGCCTGCCTGCGAGTGACCGCGAGTGACCGCCGAACTCCTTTCGATCGGGCACGCAACGGGCACGTGCACGGCGTCGATGGAAAGTGCCTTGTGACTGGCCTGCAGTATGCAGGAGATGGCCCGCGTCCGGTCCGGGCAGGTCGCTGCCTGGCCCTTGGTTTCTGACCGGAGGGGGTGCAGAGGCTCCGCCGCTCAAGGTGGGCCCCGAAGATGCTTTCTGCGAAGCGGTTCTGAAAGGATCTTCGGGTGCCCTTGACGGTGGAGGGGCACCCCCGGACACTGAGCGAGCCATCCCCGGAGCTGAGCCGAGGCAGGGCTGTTCCGCTTTCCGTTCGTGGGCGCAGCTGTCTGCTCCGTAGATCAACGGAGTACGTCCGGTCAGTGTGTCGAAATCCATATCCGTAGGCCAGCGTCCTGCTAGGTATCCGGTGTGGGTCCGCGTAGTCTGGTACCGTCCGACGCATGCATTTAAGGATCTAAGTGTTTACAGCCTGTGCTTTGCCGATGGGCACGACGTCGACCCGGTAGATCTCTTCTGCCTCATGCTTCAGACCCGATTCGATGCCGCGTACCAGTGACTTCACCTGAGCACCGCGCAGGCCATCGTCGATGTCAATGCGGGCGACAACCCAGACCCGGCCCGGACCGACGAAGGTGGCCAGGACCTCGCGAAGGCCGGTCACACCGGGGTACCCAAGGAGAAAGGCTCGTACTTGCTCTTCTTCAGCTGGCCGGAATGGCTGGGTGAAGCCAGCAATATCGCGGCCCTGCGGCCCTCCGGCCCCAACCCAGGCGCCGACCAGGAAGTCGTGGCTGCGCTGGATGAGCCGAAGACTCAGGCGGATCAGCACCAGCGCGATGAGCAGCGCGGCTACCCCTTGAGGGATGGACGACCCGGTGATCTGGTTCAGAGCCAAGGCGGCAAGTGCGATCACGTCTCCCCCGACTGACACCAGGTCCGAGGTGAACACAGTCCGCAGCGAGGGGTCAGATGTGACCCTGGCCTCCTCCAGGAGGTTCCGGCGGTAACGGCGTGCCCGGCGGATCAACTGGCTCCCTGACTGGCGAAATGACACCAGATCAAAAACGGCACAGCTCCCAAGCACGACATAGGCCACGGCAAACGATCTGGTGATGCCGGGATGGATCAGCTCGTCGATGCCCTCGCGCAGGGAGAACGCCGCAGCAGCAACGAGCACGCCGATGGCCGAGATCAGCGCCCAAAAGTAAGCTTCCCGCCCGTACCCCAGGGGATGCTGATTGTCGGGACGGCGGATGCCACGACGCTGAGCAATCAGCAGGAATACGTCGTTGACGGTATCGGCCAGTGACTCCGACGCCTGGGCAGCCACAGCGGATGAACCAGTGAAGACCGCCGTGCCCACCTTGACGAGCGCGACCCCAAGGTCCGCCCCGGTGGCTACCAGTACGGTCCGCGTGCTGTCGTTCGGCATCGCCCGACCTCCGCTCTCTGGCGACTGGCACCGCTCCGCCGCGACAGTATCGCCGACAGGTGGAGGCATCTCTACGGCCTGGCGAACTGGGCACCGGTCCACTGTTTCGGATGCCTCGTTTATCTGTCTGCCTTGATAGGCGCCGATCCCTTGCGAGCGACCGCCGGGTCCAGGTTCGGCGTAGCCGGAACGCATGCGGCGCGACCGCAGGGACCGCCCTGGAGGCGGTGGTCGCGAGCGGGACAATGGGGCGCCGAGGCAGACGGTTGCCCGCAGCACCGAGATGGGTGCTGAAGAGCCCGGTTGATCGGTGCGTCCGAGCGTTGGGCCGGCGCGCGCGGGCCGGGCCTTCCAAGGCAGAGGCCAAGCGCAGGCGCCGGCCTGCGGCGCGCAAAGCGCGCCGCCTTGATCATCTGGGGCCTGATCCGTGCCCTGTTCCCGGCCCTGCGCGCCGGGGTGGTGCGGCTGCTGGGCGCTGACCCGAAGCGGATGGAACTGTCCTACGGGCGGGAGATCTTCGACACCTACGGCGCCTATGCCGCCGACCCGGTGGCGATCGTGGCCATGCTCGAACAAGCCGTCACCGACATGCAAGCCCGCGCCGAGGCGCTGGGCGGCAAGCAGCGCGACCACACCCCGACCACCGAGTACCCGTTCGTGGTGATCGTCGTGGACGAGGTCGCGTTCCTGACCGCCTACCACCCCGACAAGCAGCTGCGCGAGAAGGTCAAAGCCGCCCTCGCCACGCTCACCACCCAGGGCCGGGCGGTGGGCTACTGCGTGGTGGCGGCGTTGCAGGACCCGCGCAAGGAAGTCATGTCCATCCGCAACCTGTTCCCCGACCGGATCGCGATGCGCCTGGACGAACCCGAGCAGGTGGACATGGTGCTCGGCGACGGGGCAAGCGACCGCGGCGCTGCCGCGGAACTCATCTCCTCCGAACCCGCCACTGGCGCCGGGGTGGCGTTCGTGCGCCTGGAATCCGACCCTGACCCGGTGCGGGTCCGCGCCGCGTGGGTGGCCGATGGCGATATCCGGGCCATGGCCGCGTCATGCGGCCGTGGGGATGACACCCCGATCCTGGCGATCGAGGCGGGAGCCGCCGCATGAATACGACGTGGCGGACCGACGACCCGTGCGCGGTGTGCGGCACCGGACTGACGTACACCGACGACGGCACCAGCTCGATCACGCAGGACTGCCCGCTGTGTGGCTGGTCGGCGACCTGGCAGGCAGGAAGGGATGGTGAGGCCGCATGACCACACGCACCACCCGGGCCGAGCGGATGGCACAGCCCCGCGCCAGCGACGCCATCCGGATGCTCGCCGAAGCCAGCGGCGGGTGCATCCGCCCGGTGCAGCTCCGCAAAACCAACCTCGACACCGGCCAGACCGAACAGGTGATCGTGCCCTGCGGCGCCGTCCTGGAATCGGTGTGCCCGGCCTGCGCGGAGCGTGCCCGGTCGCTGCGGGTGCAGCAGTGCCGCGAGGGCTGGCACCTCGAGGCCGAGCCCACCGCATCACCTACCCCGCCGGACGAGTACCAGACCTGGCTGCTGGAACAGCGCGCCGAGTTCCAGAAACTCCGCGACCAGGCCACCGGCGACGAAGTGGCGAGGCTGGATGAGGTCCTGGCCGAGCTCGACACCGAACTCACCCGCGCCGGGGTCCGCGGCAAGCCCGACCCTGGCCGCAAGGACGGCGGCCGCCGCCACCGGTCCACCCGCCGTCGCCAGGACACCCCAGACCTGCCCCGTCACAAGATCGATCCGCGAACGACGGGGAAGATTTACACGTCGCCGGATGGCAAGACCTACCGGCCCTCAATGTTCTTGACCCTCACCTTGGACAGCTACGGCAAGGTCGGCGAGGACGGGACTCCGGCTGACCCCGATGGTTACGACTACCAGCGCGCAGCACGGGACGCGCTGCACTTCGCGGCGCTGCTCGATCGGTTCATCCAGAACCTGCGCCGCTTCCTCGGCTACGACGTGCAGTACTTCGCCGCCATCGAACCCCAGAAACGCCTCGCCCCGCACGCGCACATCGCACTGCGCGGCACCGTGTCCCGCGCCGACCTGCGCCAGGTCATCGCCGCCACCTACCACCAGGTCTGGTGGCCCCCCACCGGCACCGTCCGCTTCGACGGTGATCACCTGCCGGTCTGGCACGAGGCCACCGGCAACTACCTCGACCCCGCCAGCGGCGAGATCCTGCCCACCTGGGACCAGGCCCTGGACGCCATCGGCGAGCACGATGACCCACTGCATGTGGCCCGGTTCGGCGCCAGGTTCGACGCCCAGGGCGTCCTCGCCGGATCGGAAGACTCCGGCCGGTGCATCCGCTACCTGACCAAATACCTCACCAAGCACATCGCCGGATGCCACACCGCCACCACCCCCGCCCAGGAACAGCACGCCGCACGGCTGCTCGGTGCTCTGCGCTACGAACCCTGCTCGCCGACCTGCGCGAACTGGCTGCGCTACGGCATCCAGCCCAAGAACCCCCGCGCCGGCATGCGCCCGGGTGCATGCAAGGGCAAAGCCCACCGCGCCGAGAACCTTGGCTACGCCGGGCGGCGGGTCCTGGTCTCGCGCAAATGGTCGGGCAAGACCCTGGCCGATCACCGCGGTGATCGCAAAGCCTGGCTGCTTTCCATGCTCGGCCTGCCCGACGCCGCCGACACCGGACGCTACCGGTGGGAGCAGGTCTCGCCATCGGATCAGGACTTCATGACCCACGGCAGGCGCATGCTCCACGTCCTGGCTGACCGCGCCCGATGGCACGCCGCGCTCACCGAAGCCAGACGCAGAGTCCACGAAGCCGAGCATCCTCCGGCAACTGGGAGGGCAGCGTGATGGCCAGGACCATAGAACGAGGCCTCGAACCTGCTGCGCAAGCACTTGTCTCCCGTCCTTGGCCCGATGCTCATAGCCGACATTGAGCCTGGCCATGTCCCCGCTGGCGCAAGCACCTGCTCGACAATGGCATCAGTGCGGTGACCGTGGCCAAGTCGTATCGGCTGCTCAAAACGATCATGACGACGGCGGTCGACGATGGGGTGATCCGGCGTAACCCGTGCCGGATCAAGAGGGGCCTCGCTGAGGTATCGGCAGAGCGGACAGTCCTGACCGTGCCGCAAGTGTTCGCTCTGAGCGAGGCCATCGAGCCCCGCTACCGGGCGCTCGTCCTGATGGCAACTTTCACGAGCCTGCGGTGGGGCGAGCTGTGTGCGCTTCGCCGGTCGGATATCGACATGGTCGCCCGGATCATCCGCGTGGAACGCTCGCTCACCGAGCTGGAGAACGGCGAGCTGACGCTCGGACCGCCGAAGACCGAGGCCGGGCGCCGCACGGTCGGCTTTCCCGAGCTGATTAGTCCGGCAGTGCGCTGGCATCTGTCATGCTTCGCGCAACCAGAAGATGACGGCCTGGTGTTCACCAGCCCGGCCGGTGCAGCGCTACGGCGGGGGAACTTCCGGCGCCGCGTCTGGCTCCCTGCGCTTCGCAAGGCCGCAGTCCCCCTGGTGCACTTTCACGATCTGCGTCATACCGGAAACAATCTGACCGCGGCGGCGGGGGCGAACCTGCGCGAGCTGATGGCACGCATGGGCCACAGCAGCACCCGCGCCGCGCTGATCTACCTGCATTCCACCGACGAACGGCAGCGGGAAATCGCCGACGCGCTCGGCGCCCTGGCGGTCGAGGAGATGAGACGAAGACCAGCCGAAGGCGCAGGACCGCAGGCCGATCGGGCACGCAACAGGCACGGCGCGGGAAAGATGTCTCGTGAAGATCAACAGCAAGACTGGGGAAATGGGCTGTGACCTGCAGATATCTGGGAGTGGAGCTAAGGGGACTCGAACCCCTGACCCCTTGCTTGCAAAGCAAGTGCTCTACCAACTGAGCTATAGCCCCAGCGCGTCAAGCGCCGCCCTAAGGGTACTCGCGGTGCCGGGTGTGCGGAGGCGCGCACGGACCTCGGCGGCCGGGTAAGCCGGTCACGTGGCCGTGGGTCCCGGTGGCCAGGCTGGTTCGGGCGGCCCCCCCGGCGTCCGGGCAGCCTCCCCCGCGGCACCCGCCTGCTGGGGAACCCGCTCCCCGGCGCCGATCAGCAGTTCCGGCAGCTGGGCGACGCTGGGGATAAGGTGGGTGGCCCCGGCGCGGCGGAGCCGTTCGCCGCTGTGCGCGCCGCCGAGAACCCCGGCGACGATCCCGGCGCCGGACCGGCGCCCGCCCATGATGCCGGCCTGGGTGTCGTGCGCGACCGCCGTCTCGCGCACGTCCGTCACGCCCAGCCGGAGCATGGCCGCGAGGATCAGGTCAGGGAAAGGGAATCCCCGGGGCACGTCCTCATGGGACAGCGCCAGGCCGATGCGGTCCCACCAGCCAAGCGCGTCCAGTATCGCGGTCATCACCCGGCGGGAGAACGCGGTGACCACGCAGACCCGGATGCCCGCGGCGGCCAGCTGTTCCATCGCCGCGACGGCTCCGGTCGCCGCCGTCGCGCCCATCCGGCCGACAGCGTCACAGAAGGAGCGGTCGAGCGCGAGGTGAGCCGCCTGGCCCCTGGCCTGGCTCTCGGGGAACATGGCCTGCAGGACCTCCGCCGTGGACTGGCCCCGGGCCTGGTGCACCTGGGCCATGCACCGGGCGTAAGCGGCGGTGCCGGTCACGACCCCCTGCGTGGCGATGGCCTCGGCATACGCGCGGTCGACCATGCCGCCGTCGCTGACGACCGTGCCGATCAGGCCGCAGCAGAGCAGCGAGACCGGCATCGCGCCGCTCGCCTGCTCGCCCTCGCGCGCCGACACAGCGGCGAGGGGAGCTAGTCGTCGTCCGTGGTTGCCTCGGTCCACAGGTCAAGCTCGGCGCGATCAGCCTGGACCTTCCTCCAGATGGCGAAGACCCCAGCTCCGATGAGGGCCAGCAAAAGCAGCTTCTTCACGGGCGCGCACCCCTTAGCTCGGCTACCGCGGAACCGGCCGACCGATAGCCAAGTTCCATGATTCCTGAAGCCTAGCAAGCCGCGGGGTCAGCGCGGCCGGTCACACGAGCCTCATCCCACACCGGGCCCGGCGCCTCATACACGTCGCCATTAGCACCGAAAACCACGAAACGGTCGAATGACCGGGCGAACCAGCGGTCATGGCTGGCGGCCAGCACGGTGCCCGAGTACGACTCCAGCCCCTGCTGCAGGGCCTCGGCGCTGGCCAGGTCGAGGTTGTCGGTCGGCTCGTCGAGCAGCAGCAGGGTCGACCCCGCCAGCTCGAGCAGCAGGATCTGCAGCCGCGCCTGCTGCCCGCCGGACAGCGTCTCGAAAGGCTGCATCGCGCTGGACTGCAGCTCGTAGCGGGCGAGGGCAGCCATTGCCTCGCCCTGCAGCATGGCATGGGATGTCATCAGGATCTCGCGCACGATCCGCCCCTGCAGGTCGGGCCGGGCGTGGGTCTGGGCGAAGATCCCCGGCACCACCCGCGCCCCGAGCCTGGCGACGCCTGCATGCGGCACCGGGTCCCCGGCGAGCAGGCGCAGGAAATGCGACTTGCCGGAGCCGTTGGAGCCGAGCACGGCCACCCGCTCGCCGTACCAGACCTCCAGGCCGAAGGGGTGCATCAACCCGGTGAGCTCAAGGTCCTCGCAGATCACCGCGCGCTTGCCGGTCCGGCCGCCGCGCAGCCGCATCCGCACGTTCTGCTCCCGCGGCGCCAGCTCCGGCGGCCCGGCCTCCTCGAACTTGCGCAGCCGGGTCACCGCCGCCTGCAGCCGCGACGCCATGTCCGAGTTATAAGACGCCTTCTGCCGGTACATCCGCACCAGCTGCTTCAGCTTGTCGTGCTCCTCGTCCCAGCGGCGGCGAAGCTCGTCCAGGCGCTCGTTGCGCTCCCGCCTGGCCTCGGCGTAGGTGGCGAACCCGCCGCCGTGCACCCACACGTTGCGGTCCTCCACGGTGATGATCCGCTCCGCGCAGTTGGCCAGCAGCTCCCGGTCGTGGCTGACCAGGAGCACGGTCTTGGCGGTCGCGGCGAGCTGCTGCTCCAGCCATAGCTTGCCGGGAACGTCCAGGTAGTTGTCCGGCTCGTCCAGCAGCAGGACCTCGGTGGAGCCCCGGAGCAGGGACTCGAGCACCAGCCGCTTCTGCTCCCCGCCGGACAGCGTGCGGACCTCACGCCAGCGGCACGCCTCGTACGGGACGCCCAGCGCGGCGGTGCAGCACGAGTCCCAGTGCACCTCGGCCTGGTAGCCGCCCGCATCGCCCCACTCGGCCAGCGCCGCCGCGTACTGGAGCTGGGCCGGCTCGTCATCGCGTTCCATCATCACCAGCTCTGCCGCGTCAAGCTGGGCTGCCGCCTGCTGCAGCCGCGCCGGCGATATCGACAGCAGCAGGTCCCGCACGGTCGACTCGTCCCGGATCCCGCCGATGAACTGGCGCATGACGCCGACGCCGCCGCTGGAGGTGACCGTCCCCGACCGCGGCGCCAGGTCCCCGGCGGCCAGCCGCAGCAGCGTCGTCTTGCCTGCCCCGTTCGGGCCGACCAGCGCGGCGACCATGCCGTCGCCGACCCGGAACGACACGTCGTCCAGGAGGACCCGGCCGTCGGGGAGCGACCAGGTCACGTGCGCGGCCTCGATGTGCCCCACCAGGTCCCCTATCCACGGCGCCATTCCGCGGCCGACAATAGCTGGATGGACCCCCAGGCCTTCAACTCAAATTCCCGGCTGCGGGCGTCGGACGCTGACCGGGACCGCGCCGCGTCGGTCCTCAACGAGGCGCTGGCCGAGGGCCGGCTGACCGCGGAGGAGCACTCGGAGCGGCTGGACTCCATCTACGCGGCGAAGACCCAGGCCGATCTCGTGCCGCTGCTGGAAGATCTTCCCGCCGTGTCCGGCGCCGCGTTCCCGGTACCCGCGCCCGCCGGGGTCGGCCCGGCCGACCAGCGCGGCGCCCGGATCGTCGCCGTGTTCGGCGGCGCGACCCGCAAGGGCGTGTGGCGGGTCCCCCCGACCGTGACGGTGGTGACCGTCTTCGGCGGCGCCGACATCGACCTGCGTGACGCGATCCTGCCCGGCCCGGAGATCACGATGCGGGCCATCGCCGTCTTCGGCGGGATGTCCATCACCGTGCCGCCGGAGATGCGCGTCGTCGACTCCGGCATCGCGGTGTTCGGCGGCCGCGACATCTCCGGCAACAGCGCCGAGTCCGAGCGCCCCGATTCCCCGGTGCTCAGGCTGGAGGGCGCGTGCGTGTTCGGCGGCATCGACGTCAAGCACAAGCAGCGCAAGCTGAGAAGCCTCAAACAGGGCAAATAGCAGCTCGCCGGGGCCAGGCGGGGCTCGGCGCGCGGGGCGCCCGCGGTCAGGTGGGCTCAGCGCACGGGCGCACAGGGCGCCCAGGGCCAGGCG
>JASHPR010000462.1 GCA_030038015.1 Streptosporangiaceae bacterium | reverse complement strand
GCGGGCAGGTCGGCCGCCTCGCGCAGCGTGGCCGCGGCGGCGGCCAGCTGCACGGCGCGCTCCGGCCGCTGCTCGGCGGCCGCGAGCGCGGCGAACGCCTCAAGGCCCCGGATCGCGCCGATGCGGCTTCCGGTGGAGCGGCTCAGCTCGATGCTCTCGGTGAGGTGCCGCTGGCCGGCCGCGATGTCACCCTGGTCCACCGCGATCCGGCCCAGGCCGGCCAGGCACCGCGCTATCTCCGGCCTGGCGTTGATCTCACGCAGGATCGCCAGGGCCTCCTCGTAGCGCCGCCGCGCGCCGCCGGAGTCACCGGTGAGCCGGGACAGGTCGGCCAGGCCGAGGAGCGTCCGGGCCACCCCCCACTGCTGGTCGATGTCGCGCATGATCGCGAGCGCGGCCTCGCCGAAACGCTGTGCCCCCTCCGGGTCGCCGCGCTGCCCGGCCTCGGCCGCCAGGGTCCCGAGCGCGTATCCCTCGTTCCACGCATCGCCGGCCTTCCGCGCGATGGCGAGAGCCTCGTTCGCGTGATCCGCTGCCTCGCCGGCCCGCCCGGCGTGCAGGGCGACCTCGGTGAGCAGGTTGAGCGCGGTCGCCGTCCAGAAGTCCTCGCCGGCCGCGCGGCACAGGTCAAGCCCCTCGCTGGCCCGCGCCTGGGCTCCCGCCGGGTCGCTGGCCAGCGCAAGCTGCGCCCGGCCGACCAGCGCTGCGCCGCGCACGGCGGCCCGGGCCGGCGGGCCGCCGAGCGCGAGGAAGGAGTCGAACCACTCGGCGCCCTCGGCGAAGGAACCCCGGACGATCCAGACCGGGCCCATGGCCGTGCACATCCGCAGCCCGGATTCCGCGTCGCGCTCGGCCAGGCACCAGGCGAGCACCTGCCTCAGGTTGCCGAGGTCGGTGTCAAACCGGCGGAAGGTCTGCACGGTCACCGGCCAGGGAGCCCGGATCAGGGCCATCCCCACCCGCATCAGGTGCTCCGTCTCGCGCAGGGAGTAGTCGCGCAGCCGCTGCTGCAGCATCGCCGCCTCGCCGGCCTCGGCCAGCCGTGACGCCGCGTACTCACGGATGGTGTCCAGCATCCGGTACCTGGTCTGGCCCTCCGCCCCGCTGTCGACCACGACGAGCGACTTGTCGGCCAGCGCGGCCAGCAGGTTGAGGACCTCGGCGGCGGGCAGGTCATCGCCCGGGCAGATCTGCTCCGCCATCTCCAGCGACCAGCCGGCGAAGACCGACAGCCGGCGCAGCAGCACCTGCTCCCGCTCGGCCAGCAGGTCATGGCTCCAGTCGATGGCCGCGCGCAGCGTCCGCTGGCGCGGGGGGGCCGTCCGGTCACCGCTGGTCAGCAGCCGGAACCGGTCGTCCAGCCGGGCCACGATCTGCTCCACTGACAGGACGCGCACCCAGGCGGCCGCGAGCTCGATCGCCAGCGGGACGCCGTCCAGGGACCGGCACAGCGCGGTCACCGCCGGGGCGTTGCCGGCGCCCAGCGCGAAGCCCGGGAGCGAGGCCTCGGCGCGGTCGCCGAACAGGCGCACCGCCTCGTAGCGGCACAGCTCCTCGGGCACGTCGGCCGCCCCGGGCTGGGGCAGCGACAGCGGAGGCACCTGCCAGACGGTCTCCGCGGCCATCCGCAGCGGCTCCCGGCTCGTCGCGAGCACGTGCAGCCCCGGCGAGCTGGCCAGCAGCCGGTGGCACACGCGGGCGCACGAGTCGATCAGGTGCTCACAGGTGTCGAGCGCCAGCAGCAGCCGACGGGGCCTGAGCGCGTCGGCAAGCGTTTCCAGCAGCGGCCGGCCCGGCTCCTCATCCACGCCGATGACCGACGCGACCCGTGACACGACAAGCTCGGGCTGGCGCAGGTCGGCGAGCTCGATAAACCACACGCCGTCCGGGAAGTCACCGCTCAGGCCCGCGAGGACCCGCAGCGCCAGCCGGGTCTTGCCGATGCCGCCGGGCCCGCAGAGCGTCACGGCACGCATCGACAGCACGGACTGGCGCAGCTCGTCGAGTTCACGCTCCCGGCCGACGAAGCTGTTCGGCTCCTCGAAGTTGTTGCGGACCTGATCTATGATCATTTCGTTGCGTCGCGATTCTCCTGCCCGTCCCGGCAATGACGGCATGCCGGCCCGGACTGACAGCATAGTGACGCATCGCCGGCCAGCTCACAGGTCGGCCGTGATGCTCTGCTTCAGCGCGGCGATCGCGGCCTCGTCCCGCCGGTAGAACGTCCACTGGCCGATGCGCCTGGAGGTGACCAGCCCGGCCCGGGCGAGGCGCTGCATGTGCGCGGTGGCCGTGGGCTGCGCCACACCGAGCTTCTCGGCGATGAAGCACACGCACACCCCGTCATCCACCAGGTCACCGTCCCGCTGCGGCGGGAAGTGCGACCTTGGGTCCTTCAGCCACTCCAGCACCTGGAGCCGCCGCTCGCTTGCCAGGGCGGCGAACAGGCCGGCGTCGGGCACCGCTCAGCCCAGCCGGTACTCGCCACGGGCCACGACCACGGCGGATCCGCCGACCGCTACCCGTTCAATATGACCGGCAGAGCCGTCGGCGCGCGCGTACAGCACGGAGGGGCGGCCGATCTCCGCCCCCTGCCGGATCTCGATCTCCTCGCCGAACCCGGTTCTGCCGTGCCGGGCGAGGTGCACGGCCAGCGGCCCGGCCGCCGACCCGGTCGCCGGATCCTCCGGCACGCCCAGGCCCGGCGCGAACATGCGCGTCTTCCAGCGCCGCCCGCCGCCCGCGAAGCAGCTGACGCCGATGGCTCCGAGGTCCGCGAGCGCCGCGCCGTCCGGCCGCAGCGCCGCGACCGCCGCCTCATCGCCGAGCGCCACGAACACGTGCCGCGGCCCGTTCAGGTAAGCCTCGACCGGCATGCCCGAGCCTGTCACGCCCAGCGCGGCCAGCAGCCGTCCCGGATCCTCGTAGGGCGCCCAGCTGGGCACTGGCTGCTCCATCCGGCCGAACACGACCTGCCCGCCCTCCCGCCGCAGCTCGACCGGCACCACCCCGGCGCCGGTTTCCAGCCGGACGGACGCCGTGCCGAGCATGTCCGCGGCCAGGAACGCCGAGCCGAGCACCGGATGGCCGGCGAACGGGAGCTCACTGGACGGGGTGAAGATCCGGATCCGCACGTCGCCGCCGTGCTCGGGCGGCAGGAAGAATACGGTCTCGGAGAGGTTGAGCTCACGCGCGGCCCGCTGCATCCGGCCGTCGGGCAGCCCGCGGCCGTCGGTGAACACGGCGAGCTGGTTGCCCTCCAGCGGGGTATCGGTGAACACGTCAGCGATCACGTACCGGCGCGGCGCCGAGCCGCCGCGCTCCGGGCCCGGCCAGGGGCCGGCCGATGCTCCTCTGTCCATAGTCAAGAAGCTATATTCCCATGTGCTGGCGGGCAACAGCCCCGGCGCGGGAACACGCTGGCGGGGCGCCCGGCGGCGTGGCCGTTCAGGCCAGCGTCTGCCCGCTGACCCGCTGCTCGTGCTCGAGCAGGTACCGCTTGCGCTCGATCCCGCCGCCGTAGCCGGTCAGCCGGCCGTCGGCGCCGACCACCCGGTGGCAGGGCACGATGATGCCGATCGGGTTCTTCCCGTTGGCCAGACCGACGGCCCGTGACGCGGACGGCTGGCCGATCCGGTCCGCCAGCTGCCCGTAGCTGACCGTCTGGCCGTAGGGGATGCCCTGCAGGGCCGCCCACACGCGCCGCTGGAAGGCGGTGCCGTCCAGGGCCAGCTCGAGGTCGAAGGCGGTCCGCTCCCCGTCGAAGTACTCCCGAAGCTGGCCGGCGGCGGCGGCGAACGGCGCGCCGTCCGGGTTCGCTGCGGGTTCGCCGAAAGCCCCGGCCGGCGGCCGGTGCCGCTGCCCGGTCATGTACAGGCCGGCCAGGGCGCCGCCCACCGCGACCAGGGTGAGCGGCCCGACGGGGCTGTCCACCACCGTGTGCGACCAGCGCCCGGCCCGGCTGCCCGGCCTCATGCTGGCTCCTTTCGTCGCTGCCCGGCCCGGGGCGGGCGCCCGTCCGGGCCGTGGGCTGGCATCTGGTTGACCGCGTGGTCGCCTGCGGCCCACAGGTACTGCACCGCGTAGGCGCGCCAGGGCCGCCAGGGGGCGGCGCGCCTGGTGAGCGCGGCGGGCGTGGCGGGCAGCCCGAGCCGCTTCGCCGCCGCCCTGACGCCGAGATCGCCGGCGGCGAAGGCGTCCGGGTCGCCGAGACCGCGCATGGCAATGGTCTCCACGCTCCACGGGCCGAGCCCTGGCAGCGCGGCCAGGCCCGCGCGCGCCCGCTGCCAGTCACTGCCGGGGCCCAGCTCGACGGCGCCGCTGGCCAGCGCCTTCGTGAGGCTGCCGAAGGCAGCCCGGCGCGCCCGCGGGAACGCCAGCGTGCCCGGGTCGGCCGCGGCCAGCGCGGCCACGTCGGGGAACAGGTGCGTGAGGCCGCCGGCGGGGTCGTCAATCCGCTCACCGTGCGCGGCCACCAGGCGGGCCGCGTGGGTGCGCGCGGCCGTGGTGGAGACCTGCTGGCCGAGCACCACCCGGATCGCGAACTCCGCCGGATCGACCGTGCGCGGCACCCTGCGCCCGGGCGCCTTGCGCACCAGCGGCGCGAGCACGGTGTCCTCGCCCAGCAGCTCGGCCACGGCGACCGGGTCGGCGTCCAGGTCGAGCAGGCGCCGGCACCGGCTGATCGCGATGGCGAGGTCGCGCAGGTCGGTGAGCGAAAGCTGGCAGGCGATGTACTCCGGGCCCGGCCGCAGCGCGACGATGCCGCGCCCGTGCGGCAGGCGCAGCGTGCGCCGGTAGGCGCCCTCCCGCCATTCCTCGACCCCGGGCACGCCGGTCGCCGCCAGGTGGCCGAACAGGTTGCCGGGGAACAGCGGCGCGCGGAACGGCAGCCGCAGCGTGAGCGCTGTCAGCGTCTGTGCTGTCAGCGTCTGTGCATGAGCGAGTCGGGTCTGGCCCGGATTGGTCTCCGTTGGCAGTATCTGGGCTGGCAGCATCTCGGCAGGCAGCGTCTGCGCGGGCCCTGTCTGGGCGGGCCGGGTCTCGGCGAGCAGATCCGAAGCACCCGCACTGAACGCAGCCGGTGACGGCGTCCCGGCGCGCGCCTGGGTCCCGCTGGGCAGGCGCGCCTCGCCGGTCCCGCCTCGGGAGCCGCGACTGGCCCGCTGCCGTAGCTCGCTGGGGGAGAGGGCGAATACTTCCCTGATGGTGTCGTTGAACGTCCTGATGCTGGCGAACCCGGCTGCGAACGCCACGTCACCCATTGGCAGAGCGGTCGTCTCGATCAGCAGCCTGGCGGTCTGCGCACGCTGAGCACGGG
>JASHPR010000461.1 GCA_030038015.1 Streptosporangiaceae bacterium | reverse complement strand
TGGCTGGACCGGCTGGGCCTTGGTGATAAGGCCGCCCGGCGCACCGGGGAGCTGTCCGGCGGCGAGGCGCAGCGCGTGGCGGTCGCCCGGGCGCTCGCGATCGCGCCGCGGGTGCTGTTCGCCGACGAGCCGACCGGCTCGCTGGATTCCCTGACCGGGGAGAAGGTGATGGGCCTGCTCACCGGCCTGTCCCGCGAGCAGGGAACCACGGTCGTGCTGGTCACCCACGACGCGGGGGTCGCCGCCTACGCGGACCGCGAGGTGATGGTGCGCGACGGCGTGGTGAGGAGCGACGTCGGGACGGTGCGCCCGTGATCCGGCTCGGCCTGCGGCTGGTCTTGAACAGCGGCCGGGAGGCGCTGACCCGGCTGATCGTGACCACGCTGGCGGTCGCGGCCGGCGTGGCCCTGCTGCTCGCGGTCCTCGCCGAGTTCCACGCCTTCCAGTCCGACAGCAACCGGGCCTGCTGGGAGTGCACGCAAGGCAGTGCACTGCCGGGCACGCTGCCGTCCCGCGGCGAGGCGTGGAACTACAACGTGGACTACTACCAGGGACGGACCATCGAGCGGCTGGACCTGGCCGCCCTCGGCCCGGGGGCGCCGGTGCCGCCCGGCATATCGAGGCTGCCCGGGCCCGGCCAGTACCTGGCCTCCCCGGCGCTGGCGCACCTGATCCAGGCCGTGCCGCGTGACCAGCTCGGCGACCGATTCCCCGGCACGATGGCCGGCCCGATCGGCGACGCCGCGCTCACCGGCCCGGACGAGCTGGTGGCGTACGTCGGGTACGCCCCGTCCGCGCTGGCGCGAGTGCCCGGCACCCAGTGGGTGGGCGCGATCGGCACCCGTCCCGGCCCGGAAGTGTTCACCCCGTTCTTCCGGTACGCGTTCGGGACCGGCGTGCTCGCGGTGCTGTTCCCGGTGCTGATCCTGATCAGCACCGCCACCAGGATGGCCGCGGCCCGCCGCGAGGAACGCTTCGCCGCGCTGCGGCTGGTAGGCGCCACACCGGGCGACATCAGCGTGATTGCCTCGGTGGATTCGGTGGTCAGCGCGGGCCTCGGCACGGCCGTGGGCATCGGCGTGTTCGTGGCGGTCAGGCCCGCGCTGGCCGCCGCGACGCTGACCGGGACCCGGTACTTCGCCGCCACCGTCACCCCTACCGCCTGGGGGTACCTGGCGTTGCTGGTGGCCGTGCCGCTGGCCTCCGCAGCCGCGTCGCTGCTGGCGCTGCGCCGGGTCCGGATCTCCCCGCTCGGCGTGAGCAGGCGGGCGACCCCGCCGCCGCCGTCGCCGTGGCGGCTCGCGCCGCTGGCCGCCGGCATCGCCCTGTTCATCGACGGTGCGCTGGCCACCAGCATCAAGCGAATCGGCGCCGCCACCTACCCCGGGCTGCTGGTGACCCTGATCGGCCTGGTCATCGCCGGGCCGTGGCTCACCTGGGCGCTGGCCAGGCTCGGCACACGGGTGCTGAGCGGCGCGTCACCGCTGCTGGCCACCCGGCGGCTGGCCGACGACCCCAAGGCGGAGTTCCGTGCCGTCCGCGGCCTGGTGCTCGCGGTGTTCCTCGGCACGATCGTGGGCACCCTGGTGCCGACCCTGGACCAGCAGGTTGCCACGCCGAACTCGACCGCGCTGTCCGACGTCCTGCTCGACACGTTCGCCGGCATCGAGCCGTCCACCCTCCCGCCGGCGGGCATCTCGGGGATCACGCCGGCGGGACTCACCCCCCAGGCCGGGGCCGCCCTGGTCAGCGGACTGCGGACCTTCGGCGGGACAACGGTCTACCCGCTGTACTCGCTGCCGCAGACCGCCAACCCGAACTATCAAGATGACTACACCGGCGTGGTAAGCTGCGCAGCCCTGCGCCTGCTGGCCGTGCTCGGGCAGTGCGCGCCAGGCGCCCAGGCGGTGCAGGTCAATGACGAGTCCCTGATCCACAGCGACAACCCGCACGACAGCACGGCGGCTTTCGTCTCCGCCGCCAACCCGGCCTACACCGGCAGCCTCGCCACGCTGCCGCTGCAGGCGGTGCTGGTCCGGGTGAACAACGCCGCCACACTGGAACGGACCCGCACCTATCTGGCCACCCACGCGCCGCCGCAGGTATCAGCCGGGCCCGGCGTGGCGCCCACCCCGCCGCGGACCTACGGGGAGGCGGTCGCGATCAGGTCCGGGCGGGCGGAGCTGACGCAGAAGCTGTTCGACCTCGCGGTGACGCTGACGATCGTGGTAGCCGGCTGCAGCCTGGCGGTGTCGATCGGCGGCGGCCTGGTGGACCGCAAGCGCCCGTTCACCTTGCTGCGGGTCGCCGGGACACCGTTGGGCACGCTGTCCCGGGTGGTGCTGCTGGAGGCGGTGCTCCCGCTGGCCGCCGCCGTGGTGGCAGCCGCGGGCATCGCCTACGGCATGTCGGTGCTCACAGTGATCCGGCTCGCGCCGCCCGGCACGCCGGTACCGGCCCTGAACGGCACGTACTGGGCGACGATGGGCATCGGCCTGGCCGTCGCCCTGGCCGCCATCTGCGTGACGCTGCCGCTGCTCGGCCGGATGACCACCCCGGCCAGCGCGCGCTTCGAGTAGGCGCGGGGGAGCGGTGCGAAGCGTTCGCCGCGCTCGCAGGCGAGACGGGCGCGGCCGGAGCGGCCCTAGGCGCTCGCTGCGCCGGATCGTGAGCCGGCACGTTGCTCGATGGCCTGCGCGTAGAGCCGGCCGGCTCGGTAGGAGGAGCGCACCAGCGGCCCGGACATGACCCCGGCGAACCCGAGGGCCAGCGCCTCCTCGCGGAGTTCGGCGAACTCGTCCGGCTTCACCCAGCGTTCCACGCGATGGTGCCGCGGCGTCGGGCGCAGGTACTGGGTGATGGTGAGCAGCTCGCACCCGGCGGCCCGCAGGTCCCGCATGGCCCCGGTGA
>JASHPR010000460.1 GCA_030038015.1 Streptosporangiaceae bacterium | reverse complement strand
CGTGCACATCCTGGCCGGCCGGATGACGGTGACCCCGGATGGCGGCGAGCCGCAGGACATCGGCCCTGGCGGCACGGCCCTGTTCCCCCGGGGCTGGGCGGGCACCTGGCAGATCCACGAGACCATCCGCAAGCTCTACGTCATCTTCTGATCCGCCGCCCGACGTGATCACCTGGCCCGCCGGCTGAGGGCATGTTCCGGCCCGCCGGCTGACGTCATGTTCCGGCCCGCCGGCTGACGTCATGTTCCGGTTCGCCGGACGCCGCCGCGGGAGCAAGCGTCGTCACCCAGCGGCGTCCGGCGGTGCCCTTGCCCGGCCCTTTCCGGCTACCGCCCCGCGGGGGACCCGATCACCGGGTCGACGAGGGTGGCCGGAAGGCCGCGGGGGACCAGCGAAGACGACTCTTACTTCGATCGGTCGGTGACCACATAACGGGTCATAACGGTCAGGATCATGACCGGTTGGGAGTAAAAGATGGGGCCGGCGACGCTGGGCTGGCGCCTGCGTGGCTGACGGGGCCCGTGGGGCGGCGGATCGGGGCAGGCCACGGCGGCCAGCCCGCCACCCTGTTAACGCTGGCGTCTGATTCCACTCGCCTTACTTTTTACCCGGCCATTTCTTCTAACGCGCCCACTACTCTGGGCGCGTTAAGCCATTCGGCCTTGTCCTGCCACATTGGCTTCGTTTATCCGGAAACAGCACGGCCCATCTTCTGCTCCGGCACAATGACACCTGCCCTGAACCGCACAGTTCCCTGATAAGTCCCGCAGAAGGGCCCGATCGTGAACTCACGAACGCTTATAGCCGCCGCCGCCGCGGCGGCGGCCGCTGTGGTCATGGCACCCGCCGCGTCGGCCAGCACCGCGTCCGCGACCCCCAGCCTGCATCTGCATGGGTTCCACCTCGTGCCGGGCGCTCGCCTGCCGCGCACGGTGCTGCCGCACCTGGCGAGGAACGCGGTCGCGGACAGCGGGAACTGGGCAGGTTACGCGGCGGTCGCCAAGAAGAACGTCGCGTTGCGCTACGTGACGAGCACCTTCACCGTGCCGAGCATCGACTGCGCGAAGGTGCCGGTCGGCTCCGCCGGGCAGACGTATGCGGCGGAATGGGTGGGACTCGACGGGTTCAACGACACGACGGTCGAGCAGACGGGCGTCGACTCCTTCTGCGACTCCGCCAGCGGCCCGGCCACCAATCAGGCCTGGTACGAGATGTATCCCCTCGATCCGGTCGTGGTCTCCGGAGTCAACCCCGGCGACACGATCTGGGTCTCGGTCTACTTCAACAGCAGCACCAAGGAATACCAGCTGTTCCTGGACGACGAGACCACCGGCTCCACCATGGAGACGGACCAGCCCTGCCCCAGCGGCAGCACCTGTGACCGCACCTCGGCCGAGGTGATCTCCGAGGATCCCGGGGGCTCTGTCGCCGGCGGCATCAACCTGGCCGACTTCGGCACGGTGAACTACACCGAATCCCACGTGACCAGCCGCAACGGCACGCACGGCACGCTGACCGCCGGCTCGCTGTGGACCTCCACCGAGATCATCATGCAGGACCCGTCGGGCGACAACATGGCCACGCCGTCGGCGCTGACCGACGGGGGCGCAGACTTCGGTATCACCTGGAACCGCGGGACCTGAACGACCGCAGAGTCGGGCCACTACACGATCACCAGCAGCAACAGCCTGGACCCGGTGGAGGTCCCTGGCTCCTCCGCCAAGGTACCAAGGCCGGCACGCCGCTTGATCAGTGGGCGCCGGACGGGGGGCCAGCCAGCAGTGGGCCTTCAGCCCTGCCTGAGGGCTCTGCCGGATCTTGAACGGGTAGCGGCGCGGTCAGCTGGAGCGGCCGACCGCGAGGGCGTCGACGGCCACGGCACCGCCAGGCCCGCAGATGATCGGGTTCACGTCCAGCGCCTCGAGCCGGTCGCCCAGGTCCATCGCGAGCGCGGAGACGCCCGTGATCGCGCGGATGATCGCGTCGAGGTCGGCGGGCGGCGCGCCCCGCGCCCCGGCCAGCAGGCTGCTGACCCGCAGCTCGGAGATCATCTCGCGGGCGGTCGGCGCACCGACCGGGGGGAAAGCGACCGCGCGGTCGGCGAGCAGCTCGACCAGCACCCCGCCGGCGCCGACGACGACCAGCGGGCCCAGGTCGGGGTCGCGGGCCACGCCGACGGCCAGCTCGGTCCCGGCCGGCACGCTCTCGCAGACCAGGGCCAGCGGGCCGAGCCTCGCCGACAGGTCAGCGTAGGCGCGGGCCAGCTCGGCGGGGCCGGGGATGGCCAGGAGCACGCCGCCGACGTCCGACTTGTGCGCGACGCCGGGATCGGCGGTCTTGAGCACGACGGGGTAGCCGATCGACTCTGCCGCCGCCAGAACGGCAGCCTCGCCGGTGGCCTGCACCGCCGCAGCCGTGGCGATCCCGTACTCGGCGAGCAGCGCCAGCAGCGCAGGCCCGCCGGTGACGCCGGCGGCCAGCAGCGCCCGGCCGCGATCCGCGCGGAGGGAGGTGGCTGGGGCGGCGGGTATGGCTGCGGGGCGGGGGCGGGCGGCGTGGTCGAGCAGGTGGCGCATCGCGAGCAGGCCGGTGCGCAGCCCTTCGAGCACCGGAATCCCCTGCCGACGCAGCTCGCTGGCGAGGTCGGCGTCCACGGCGCTGGCCAGGTTGCCGAGCACCGCCAGCGGCTTGGCTGTCCGCGCCGCCGCGTCCAGCACGGCGAGCCGGTAGGACTCGTCCCCGTCCAGCTCGTGCACCAGGTCGACGGCGAGCGCGACCGCGTCCACCGACGGGTCCTCGGCGAGCGCGACCAGCGACGTTCCGAACAGGCCGCGGGTGTCGGCCCCGGTGCCCCACACGTCGAGCGGGTTGGCCGGGGTCAGGCCGGGGTCGAGGATGTCGGCCAGCCGTGCCCTGGTCGCCTCGCCGATGTCGGCGAACGGCACGCCGACCTCCTCGGCCAGGTCCGCCGCGTGCGCGCGTTCCAGGCCGGAGTCGTGCACGGTCGCGATGCCAATCCGGCGGTCCTGGCCGTGCTGCCCGCCGCAGCCACTGCGGCGGGCAGCACGGCGCCCGATAGCGAACAGTTCCACGGTGTCCGCGAGTTCCGCGAGGTCGCCGACGCGGTGGATGCCGTAGCCGCGGGCCAGCGCCTCCCAGCCGCCGTCGTCGGCGGCGAGCGCGCCTGAGTGGGCGGCGACCATCATCCGGCCGCTGGCCGAGCGGCCGACCGCGAGCAGGACGACGGGTATGTCGCGTTCGGCGGCACGGGCGAGAACCCGGCGGAACCCGGCGGGCTCCCTGATCGACTCCATGACCAGGGCGAGCACCTTGGTCTCCGGCAGCCCGAGCGCGTAGTCAAGGTAGGACGGTGCCGCGGTGACCAGTTCCTGGCCCGACGACACCGCGACGGTATAGCCGATCGCGCGGCGGGCGCGCAGCATCGCCGAGAACACCGAGCCAGAGTGGGTGACCAGGGCGACCGGCCCCGCGGGCAGCGGGTGCGGCTCGGTGTAGCCGATCGCGCGCAGGCCGTGGGCGACGTTCACGAAGCCCATGCAGCCGGCGCCGCACAGCTGCATCCCGGCCGCCCGGGCGATCTTGGCCAGCCGCGCGCGCAGCGGGCCGACCGACCCCACCGGCCACTCCTGCAGCTCCAGCCTCTCTGGCACCTCTGCCGGCTGCGCAGCGCGCGCAGCGTCGGGCGTGAATGTACCGATGGTGGGGTTATAACCCCACTTTTGGTACATCCATGAGCCGGTGGGTGATTGGTGTGTCGCCGGATCGGTGGGGGGCTGCCCGGCTGAGGACGGCGGGTTCCCGTCCGGGTCCGCGGGCCCTGCCGGATCCTCGTGCGCGTTGCCGAAGATCACCGCCGACCGATCGCCGCGCTGGGCGGCGAGCGTGAGCTGCTGTTCCAGCGCGGCGTCGGGCACGCCGAGCAGCACCAGGTCGACCGGGGCCGGGAGGTCGGCGAGCGACGGCACGCACCGCCGGCCGCCGATCTCGGTGTACCTCGGGTTGACCAGGTGCACCGCTGGCCGGGCCGGGCTCCTGGCCACCTCCTCGACCATCCGCTGGCCGAACGTGCCTGGCCGCGGCGAGGCGCCGACCAGGGCGACGCTGCCGGCCTCCAGCATGACCGAGACGGGGTGCCGGCCGGGCGGCGGCGTCGCGCTGCGGGGGGGCTGCCCGGGGTGCCCGGGGCGCGGCGGGTTGTCGGTGGTGCGGGAGGGCTGCCCGGGGCGCGGCGGGTCCTCGCCGGGATCCGGCCCGCACGTGGCGGACGGGGCCACGGTACCCGGCGGAGCCGGGGGCGGCCGGCCGGCCGTGGCGTCCCGTTCAGAGGTATGCCGGAAGGTCATGAACGCCGGATGAGCCTGCGGACCTGGGCGGCCCGCCGCGCCGCCTTCCTGTCTGCGATCGCCGCCCGCGCCGCCTGCCAGCCAGGGATGCCGCAGACCCCGCCGCCGGCGTGCGTGGCCGAGCTGCCGTAGTACAGGCCGGCGAGGGGGGTGCGGTAGTCCGCGAAGCCGGGCGCCGGGCGCATGTGGAACAGCTGCTCCAGGGACAGTTCGCCGTGGAAGATGTTGCCGCCGACCAGGCCGTACTCGTGCTCCATCTGGTAGGGGCCGACGATGTCCCGGTGCAGGATCGACGCCTTGAAGTTGGGCGCCAGCTCGTTGTAGCAGTCGATCATCCTGTCCGCGTAGGCCTCGAGCTCCTCGGTGTGCGGCCGGGTGTTCCAGTCCGCGGGCACCCACTGGGTGAACAGCGACATGATGTGGCTGCCCTCGGGGCAGAGCGTCTTGTCAAACGCCGTGGGGATCACGCCGTCGCTGAACGGCCGCGCCGCCGGCCGCCCCTCGTGGGCGTCCTGGAACGCCCGCTCGATGTACTCCATGGTCGGCGCCATCTCGACCGAGCCGGTGTGGTGCTCCTGCAGGTTCGAGCCGGGGTCGGCGGTGAAGTCGGGCAGCTCGGCGAGCGCCAGGTTGATCTTTACCACCCCGCTGCGGGTCTTCCAGCGCTCGATGTCGCCGACGAAGTCCGGTGGCAGGTTCGCCGCGCCGACGTGCTCCAGGAACGCCGTCTTAGGGTGCAGCGTGGAGACGACGACCTTGGCGTCGATCTCGTCGCCGTTCTCCAGCACCACGCCGGTGACGCGGTCGCCGTCGACCTTCACCCGGGCCACCCGGGCGCCGGTGCGGATCTCGGCGCCGTGGCTGCGGGCCGCCCGCTCGATCGCGGCCGAGACGGCGCCCATGCCGCCCTCCTGGAACCCCCAGTTGCCCAGGTGGCCGTCGCCGACGTCGCCGATCGAGTGGTGCGCCATCACGTACGCGGTCCCCGGCTCGTACGGCCCGGCCCAGGTCCCGATGACGCCGTTCACCGCGAGCGCCCCCTTCACCTGCGGCGACTCGAACCAGTCGTCCAGCAGGTCGGCGATGCTCATCGTCATCAGCCTGGTGACGTCGGCGATCGTGCGCACGTCCAGGCCCCGGTTCTGCCAGGCCAGCCGGAGGGTGTCGGCGAGGTCACGCGGCTTGTGGGACCCGAGCGCGGGCGGGACGGTCAGCAGCAGCGGGCCGAGCACCTCGGCGAGCCCGGCCAGCCAGGCATCCCACTTCGGCATGGCGTCGGCGTCCTTCTTGGACCACTTCGACACCTCCTCGTAGTTGCGCTGCGCGTCGTCCGCGTACAACTTGATCGACCCGCCCTCGGGGAACGCCTGGTAATACGGGCCCATCGGGTAAATCCTGTACCCATGGCGGGGGAGGTCGAGCTCGTTGATGATCGTCGGCGGCATCAGGCTCATCACGTACGACAGCCGGGTCACGCTGAACTCGGGCGCGTCCGGCCAGGGCGCCTCCGTGGTCGCCGCGCCCCCGGTCTTGTGCCTGCCCTCGAGCACGACCGTCCTGGCGCCGGAGCGCGCCAGGTATGCGGCGGCGACAAGGCCGTTGTGCCCTCCGCCAACGACGATGGCGTCGTATGTTGCGGCCATGAGTCCGCCTTCCACGTGTTCCGCCCGCGCGGCCGGCGGGCGCGCCGGCCGCCTTCCCCTTTGTTGACTGAATGTTCAGTCTAGAAACCTGATACCGTGTCCACAAGAGGTCGGGAGGAACGAGGCGGATGTCGAGGAACGCCGGCATAGCGGACGCGGCCGAGGCCGATGGCGTGCTGGGCACCGCCGACCAGCGCCGCGAGCAGATGCTGCGCGCCGCGCTCAAGGTCATCGCCGACCGCGGCTACGCCGACACCAGGATCGCCGACGTGGCCGAGCGGATCGGCATCAGCCCGGCCCTGGTCATCTACTACTTCAAGACCAAGGACCAGCTGCTCACCGAGGCCATCAGGTACTCGGAGGACAGCTGGTACGCCCACGTGCGGCGGCGGCTCGCCGAGCTGCCCACGGCCGAGGCGCGGATCGAGGAGATCGTGGCCATGACCTGCCTTCCGGAGGCGGATCCCGAGCCGCACGTCTCCTGGACGGTGTGGCTGGACTTCTGGGCGCTGGCCGCGCGGAACGCCGAGGTGGCCGGCCTGCGGGAGAAGGCGGACGAGCGGTGGCGGGAGCTGATCGGCTCGCAGGTGCGCGCCGGCCGGGAGGCCGGCGAGTTCCGGGACGTTGACCCGGGCCCCTTCGCGATCCTGCTCTCCACGCTGCTCGACGGGATGGCCGTCCAGATCGCGCTGCGGGACCCGGTTGTTGACCCGGGGCGGGCTTTCGAGCTATGCATGCTCTTTATCTCCGATCAGCTGGGTTTCGAGTGGAAAGGCGGCCAGGCCAGGCGCGGCGAGGCACGCCAGCCCGGCCAGCCGGATGGGACTGACCAGAAGGGCAGGTAGCCACGATGGCCGGAGGCCGGATTGAGCTGATTTCACTGACCAAGCGGTTCACCGAGATCGCCGTCGACTCGATCGACGTGACGATCGCCAGCGGCGAGTTCTTCTCCCTGCTCGGCCCGTCTGGCTGCGGCAAGACGACGACGCTGCGGCTCATCGCGGGCTTCGAGCAGCCGACCGCCGGGCGGATCCTGCTCGACGACGTCGACGTGTCGGCCGTTCCCCCGCACAAGCGCAACGTCAACACGGTGTTCCAGAGCTATGCCCTGTTCCCGTTCCTCAACGTGTTCGACAACGTCGCGTTCGGCCTGCGCAACCGCCGCCTGCACAAGGGCGAGATCAGCCGCCGGGTGAACGAGTCGCTCGACCTGGTCAAGCTGGGCTCGTTCGCCAAGCGCCGGCCCGGCCAGCTGTCCGGCGGCCAGCAGCAGCGGGTGGCCCTGGCCCGGGCCCTGGTCCTGCACCCGTCCGTGCTGCTGCTCGACGAGCCGCTGGGCGCGCTGGACGCCAAGCTGCGCCGCTCGCTCAAGGTCGAGCTGAAGGCGCTGCAGGAGCAGGTCGGCATCAC
>JASHPR010000459.1 GCA_030038015.1 Streptosporangiaceae bacterium | reverse complement strand
CCCGGCGATGTCGACCGACAGGCGGTCCAGGCGGAGGCTCACTGGGTCGCGCCGTACAGGTAGGGGCGCCGGCGGATCAGCACGATGAGCGTCGGCGCCCCGATGAACGCGGTGATCACCCCGATCGGCATCTCCTGCGGCGCCACGATCGTGCGGGCCAGCAGGTCGCCCAGGACCATGAACGAGGCGCCGAACAGCACGCCGGTGGGCAGCACGCGCCGGTGATCGGAGCCGACCATGAGCCGCACGATGTGCGGCACCACCAGGCCGACGAACCCGATGACACCGCTGACCGCGACCGCGACCCCGGCCATCAGCGAGGTGACCAGGAACAGGTTCCGGCGCAGCCGCCGGACGTCGACGCCCAGCGACGCGGCCGGCTCGGCGCCCATGGCCAGCGCGTTCAGCGCGCGGGCCTGGGCCAGCAGGTAGACCATCGCGGCCGCCAGCGCCAGCGCCGGGATCGGCAGCTGGTTCCAGCTGGCCAGCCCGAACGACCCCAGCAGCCAGAACAGCACCGACTGCGTGGCCTGCGGGTTCCCGCGGAAGATCAGGAAGCTGGTCACCGACTCGAACAGGGCGGACAAGACCACGCCGCACAGGATCAGCTGCGTGGGAGCCAGCCCGCGCCCGCCGCGCGACACCGCGAACACCGCGGCCATCGCGGCCAGAGCACCCAGGATGCTGCCGGCCGAGATCGCCCATACGCCCAGCGAGGCGAACACGCCGAGCAGCAGCACGGCGGTGGCGCCCACGCTGGCGCCCGACGACACCCCGAGCAGGAACGGGTCGGCGAGCGCGTTCCGGACCAGGACCTGCACCACCGCCCCGGCCGTGGTCAGGGCCGCGCCCACCACCGCGGCGAGCAGCACCCTCGGCAGCCGGATCTGCCAGACGATGATCCCGGCGACGGTGTTCTCCGGATGGCCGGCCAGGCCGCCAGCCACCACGTGCCACACCACGGCCGGGCTGAGCGGGACCGACCCGATGCCGACACCGAGCGTCATCACTACGACGAGCAGGACGGCGCAGACCCCAAGCACGAGCGCCAGCGGCGCGCGGTCGCGCCACCGGCCTTCCGGCCGGGAAGCCCAGAAGATGAACCTGCGGGGCGACGGCCCAGGAGCGGCGGCCCGGCCGGGTTCCGCGGCTGCCGGGTCTGCGACGGCCCCGCCCGGGCGCGCGTCAAGCTCTGCCGGGCCGGCCCGGTCGTCGTCCTGGCGCACTCGCCCGTCCCCCCTCAGCTACGGGAGGACGCACGAACTGTCCTTCCTCCGAGGACTGCTTCGCTGTGCAGCTCAGGCGACCGGGCTCGCCCCCGAGGGGGACCACCGTTGCGGGACAGCGCCGGGATCTCACCGGACTTCGCTGGTGCTGCACCTGCCCAGGCCGTGCCCGGCCTAAGGCAGCGACACTGTAAGCGTCCGGCGGCCACGGCGTCAAGGCGTGGTGCCGGGCTCGCCCAGGGTGACCGCCGGCGGAACTCCGGGCCGGTGCCGTGAGACCGGCGGCCTCGGCCCGCCGCTGGCCACGGCGGCCTGCCGACCTGGAGCTGCGACGCTACGGGCATGTCAGCAGGGCCGCGACGGGGTCGCTGGCGAGCCGGTAGCGGATGACCCGCCCGTCGCGCTCGGTGGCGACGATCTGGCTGGCGCGAAGGTAGCGCAGCGTCTGGGAGACGGTCGTGTCGTTGAGGCCGGTCGCCGCCGCGAGGTCGGACACGCTGATGGGCCCGGCGGCCTTGATGCACGTCAAGATCATGAGCCGGGTCGGGTCACCCAGCACCGCGAACCGCCGGGCGCGCGCCTGGATCGCCTCACGATCATCCAGGGCGGCGACCGCCTGGCACACGCGCTCGCCGTCGATCACCCGATGGCCGGAACGCTCGGCCGGCAGGAGATGCACCTGCCCAGTATCACATATCTGCAGGTAGATGGCTGATCATCTGATCATTCTTGATACTCGGTCGGACAGGCCTTGTTCGCTGCTTATGGTCCCGCGTGCCGTCGTATGAGCAGCCAGCCGTTTCAGAAGTCGTCGTCGAAGGAGACCTCCCCGGTGACGCCCACCTGATAGGCGGAGACGCGGCGCTCGAAGAAGTTCGACAGTTCCTGGACGTCTTGCAGGTCCAGGAAGGACAGCGGGTTCGCCGAGCCGTAGAGCGGCTCGATGCCGAGCTGGGCGAGCCGCCGGTCGGCGACGTGCTCGAGGTAGGCGCGCATGTCGGCGAGGGACAGCCCGGCCACGCCCTGGCCGAGGAGGTCGGCGGCGAACTGGGCCTCGCACTCCACCGCCTCGGCCAGCATCTCGCGGACCTGGGCGGTCATGCGCTCGTCGAACAGTTCCGGTTCCTGGCGGCGCACGGCGTCGACGACGTCGAACGCGAACGCCATGTGCATGGACTCGTCGCGGAACACCCAGTTGGTGCCCGAGGCCAGGCCGTTGAGCAGGCCGCGGGAGCGCAGGAAGTAGACGTAGGCGAACGCGCCGTAGAAAAACAGTCCCTCGATGCACGCGGCGAAGCAGATCAGGTTGAGCAGGAACGAACGCCTCTCGGCGGCGGTGCGCAGCTCGCGCAGCTCGTAGATGGAGTCGATCCACCGGAAGCAGAACTGGGCCTTGCGCGCGATGGAGGGGATGTTGTCCACCGCCGCGAACGCATGCGCGCGCTCGGTCTCGTCGGGCACGTAGGTGTCCAGCAGCGTGAGGTAGAACTGCACGTGCACGGCTTCCTCGAACAGCTGCCGGGACAGGTACAGCCGCCCCTCGGGCGAGTTGACGTGCTGGTAGAGGTTGAGGACGAGGTTGTTGGCGACGATCGTGTCGCCGGTGGCGAAGAACGCGACCAGGCGGGAGACCAGGTGCCGCTCCGCAAGTGACAGCCTGCCCAGGTCGGCCAGGTCGGAGTGCAGGTCGACCTCCTCGACCGTCCAGGTGTTCTTGATGGCGTCGCGGAACCGGTCGTAGAACTGCGGGTAGCGCATGGGACGCAGGGTCAGGTCCATGCCCGGGTCGAGCAGCATGTGCCCTCCGCTGGCTGCGCCGGGGCCAGCCGCGGGGGCGGCCCCGGGG
>JASHPR010000038.1 GCA_030038015.1 Streptosporangiaceae bacterium | reverse complement strand
CTGACCCTGGAGGAGTTCAACGAGCGCCTCGACGCCGTGTTCAAGGCGACCACGCAGAGCCAGCTGAGCATGATCACCCAGGACCTTCCGCATGCCAGCGTGCCGTCCGCGCCGCTGCCGGTCACGGGTATCCCTGGCGGCGGCTGGGAACGGGACAGGCAGGAGTGGCAGCGGGGACACCGGCCGCGGTTTGGCATGTTCCCCGTGATCATCGCGGCGCTTGGCGCATGGCTGGTGCTCCTCGACCTGCAGCTGCGGGCGTTCCCCTGGCCGGGCAAGCTGGCCATCTTCCTGGCGTTGTTCGGGCTGATCCGCGGGCTGCTGCGGCGCGTGTTCGGGCTCGGCCGCCGCGGCCGGGTCCGCCCCTACGGCCGCGGGCGGACCCGGCGGTACCCCGGTGGGCCGTGGGGCGGTCTCTGACCGCCGGGCCCAGGACGCGCCGCTGACCGCCGGGCGCACGCCGCGCCCGTGAACGCCAGGCACGCCTGCCCGTGAACGCCGGCGCACGCCGCGCCGCTGACCGCCGGGCACGCCAGTCCCTGGACGCGGGCACGGCGGCTGGTCAGGCCCGCGCCGGGACCCTCAGCGGGACGACCAGGTAGCGGAATGCGGGCGCGGCCTTCTCCGGCGCCTGGCCCCCGTCCCCGGCCCAGGTGATCAGCGCTGGCTTGGCCGGGCTCGTGAACTCGAGCCGGATCCGCCCGGGCCCGGCAGGCGGCGACTCGTCGTCGCGGGGCGCGCCCCCCTGGCGCGGCGACTCGGCCGCCGCGGCGGCCGCGGCCAGGCCGTCCAGCAGGAAGTGCGGGTTGAACGAGATGACCCGCTCCTCGCCCTCGAAGTCGGCGGGCACGGCCTCCACCGCCCTGGCCCTGCCGTCGGTCTGCGCCCCGACGACGACGTTCCCCGAGCCGAAGGTCAGCCGCACCGGGCTGGCGCGGTCAGCGACCAGCGACACCCTCCTGACCGCCTCGGTGAAAAGGCCAGCGGGCAGCATCGCCCGGGAGCCGAACCCGTCGGGGAACCTGGACTGGTACCTGATGAACTCGCCGCTGATCAGCCGGGCGGTGAGCCTCCGGCTCCCGCCCTCGAAGCTGATCATGCCGTCGGCCGGCCGCGGGTCGCGCGCCGGGCCGCCTGCGGGCACCGTGCCCGCACCGGGCTGGCCGGCCTCGAACGATACGGTGACCGGCAGCCCGGCGGCCATGGACCGCGCAGCGTCGCCCAGCGTCCTCGCCGGGACCATCGCGGCCGCCCGCAGCCCGGGCACTGCCGGGGCCCACGGCAGGTCCCTGACCGCCAGCCGGTAACGGTCTGTGGCCGCCAGCGTCAGCGTCTCGCCGTGGACGTCCAGGCAGACCGCGGTGAGCATGGGCAGCGTGTCGTCCCGGCTCGCGGCCGGGACGACCTGCGCGGCGGCCAGGGCGAGGACGCCGCCGTCCACCGTGCCGGCGGGCGGCGGCGGGTCCGGGAGCGCCGGGTAATCCGCCACGGGCAGCGAGACAAGCTCGAACTCGGCGCTGCCGCACGTGAGGCCGACCATCTCGCCATCGGTGGCGACCTCCACGTCGGAAGCCGGCAGGCTGCGCGTTATCTCCGCGAGCAGGCGCCCCGGGACCAGGGCTGACCCATCCTCCTTGACCTCGGCATCGATCCGCAGCACGGCGGAGATCTCGTAGTCGAAGCAGGACAGGGTCAGCCCGTCACCCTCCGCCTGCAGCAGCAGCCCAGACAGCACCGGCACGACCGGCCGCGACGGCAGCGCGCGGGCCACCCACGCCACCGCCTCCCCGAATGCCTCGCGCCCGACCCGCAACCTCATCGCCACCGCCTCCGCGCACTACCCGTTCTGGACTGATCCTGGCATGTGCCACCGACAGTTTCAGTCCCTCCCGTGCCGCCGCGGATGGCTCCGGGCGGGCTCAGGCCAGCCCGGGCGGCGCCGACTCGAGCGTCGCCTCGATCGCCCGCGCGAGCGCCCGGGCCGAGTCGGCGGTCAGCTCCACCGCCACCCGCGCGGACGGCCCGCTCGCCGGGTTGAGGAAATCGATGTTCAGCGTGTGCTCAGCCGGGGCGTGCTGCGGGTGATCGAGGTACACGGTCGCATCGGTGACCGTGAACCAGCCCGATGCCCCCTTGCCGCTGCCCTCGACGGTGATCTTCTCTGTCAGGTAGGTGCACATGTCAGCGGCCTCTCAGCCGGCCAGGTAGCGGCCGTAGAAATCCCAGATCTTCTGCCAGCCGTCGTTGGCTGCCTCAACGCGGTACGAGGGCCGGCTGACGGAGAAGAACGCGTGGCCCGCGCCCTCGTAGCTGTGGAACTCATGCTCCTTGCCGGCCTCGGTGAGGATCTTGTCGAGCTCGTCGACCTGCTCGGGCGAGGGGTACTTGTCTTCCGCGCCGAACAGGCCGAGCAGCGGGCAGGACAGGTTGGGGGCCAGGTGCGCGATCGGGCCGGCCTTCAGCGGCATTCCCTCCGGCGGCGTCCCGACCACGAAGGCGCCGTAGCAGTCAACGGCAGCGTCCAGCGGCAGGCTGCATGCGGCCAGGAACGACTGGCGGCCACCCGAGCAGTACCCGATGACGCCGACCTTCCCGTTCGCGCCGTCCAGAGCGCGGAGGCAGTCCGCCGCGCTGGCGACGTCGCCGATGAGGCGCTCGTCCGGCACGCCGCCCTTGGCGCGCGCCGTGGCCGCCGCGTCGTCTGGGCTGGCACCCGGCGCGTCCCTGTGGTACAGGTTCGGCATCAGCGCGGCGTAGCCGTACGCCGCGAACTTCCTGGTGATCTCCTTGGTGGACGTGTCGTAGCCCGGCATGTGGTGGATCACCACGACGCCGCCGAATGAGTCCTGGCCGAGGGGCCGGGCGAGGTAAGCCTCGATCTCGTCCCCGTCATGCCCGGTGATGCTGATGGTTTCCGCGATCAGCTCCTCATTCATGCAGTCTCTCCCTGGGGTTGGCGGTGGGGTGCGGCCGACTGCCTCAATCCTGCCATCAGGCCTCGCGCCGCAGGGCGACCCCCCAAGATCGCCGGAGGTTCCGGCGTTTCTGCTGGTACGGCTGCTGGCATTGGGGGATCATCAGCGAAGGCGGGTGGCCGGGGAGGGGCACGGTCCATGAGCTCGGTGGCGGTCGGGCTGGCGTTAATCGTTCTGGTTGTCGGCTGCATCCTGGGCTGGCATGCCAATCGCGCCCATGCGGCGCACGGTGACATCAAGACCACTCGCGGCCGGATCGCCGGCTACCGGAAGACCCGCCTGCGCAGCGGCCTCATGGCCCTCGGCCTCGTTGTCGCGGTGCTCTTTATTCTGGCCGCCGTGATCCATCACTAGAGCACGTGCTTGCCGCGGCGGGTGATGATGGGGCCGCGCGCGCTGTGCAGCGGGACCAGAGCGCCCTGGCGGGAGACATGCGGGCGGCATGATCGCGGCCAGGTGCTCTGAGCCCGCCGGAAGGCCACGGGATGATTCTGATCGAGAGCTGCGTTGCTCTCATGGAAACACGGCATATCGTGTTGTGCATACAGAGGACCTTGGCCCTTGAAGAGCCGGGGGTCTTGAGGGGTGAGCGTGATGACCGGTTGGTACGCAGAGCGGACGCCGGACAGGTCGGCCAAGGCCGTGATCGCCGTGATGCTGCTCGCGCTGCTGCTGGTGGCGGCCGTGCCGGTGGCCCTGCTGGCCGGAGTGGTCATGATGCTGCTGGGACACGTCATCGGCGGGCTTGCGCTGTTCGGCGGCTCAATCCTCGCCGCCGCCATTGCCGTCGCGGCCGCTGGCATGAGCGGGATGCGGCACCTGCGCAAGCTGGTCTCCGGGCGCAGCTTCCGCGTCGTGCAGCTGGACCGCAGCCAGTAC
>JASHPR010000458.1 GCA_030038015.1 Streptosporangiaceae bacterium | reverse complement strand
GTCGTAGTCCCACACGTGGTCGAGCAGCTGCGCCCGGGTCAGCACCCGCCCCGGGTTGAGCATGAGGTAGCGCAGCAGCCGGAACTCGGTCGGCGACAGCTCGATCTCCCGGCCGGCCCGGCGGACCTGGTAGCTGTCCTGGTCGAGCTCGATGTCGGCGAACGTGAGCAGCGGGGCGCCCGTCCTCCCCGGCCGGGTGCGGCGCAGCACGCTGCGGATCCGGGCCGCGAGCTCCTCGAGGCCGAACGGCTTGGTCAGGTAGTCGTCGCCGCCGATGGTGAGCCCGGTCACCTTGTCCGCCTGGGTGTCCCGGGCGGTCAGGAAGATCACCGGCACCCGGCTGCCGTCCCGGCGCAGCCGGCGCACCACGTCGAAGCCGTCCACGCCGGGCAGCATCACGTCGAGCACGAGCAGGTCGAACCGGCCGTCCCGGGCCAGCCGCAGCGCGTCGGCGCCGTTGTCGGCGGTGGTCACGTCGAAGCCGAGGAACCGCAGCGACGCGGCGACCGCGTCGCGCAGGAATGGCTCGTCGTCCACGACCAGCAGCCCGCCGTGATCGGCAGGCAGGTCAGCCGCCAGCTCGCCCATCAGCACGCTCCCTTTCCCGCCAGCCATCCGATCACCTCACCGCTAATCCCCAGTGTGATCCGCATGCGAGTTTGATGTGAGCGGCAGCGGCGCCGGCCGCTCCCCGCACCTCACACAGAACTCACACGCAACGCGCGCGGCAGTCTGACGTCCGGACGGCACCATGGTTGCCGCCAGGACATCCGGCCCAAGGATAGGGACGATCAGGTGAACGACGACAGCGGCGCCACCGGCAGCAGGCAGGCGGTGCACGGATCACGGCTCACCCGGCGGCGCCGGGTGCTGCTCGGGGTGGGCATCGCGGCGGCGTTGCTGGCCATCGGCGGCCTGATCGGCGCGTCGTTCGTGAAGTCGCCGCAGCAGCTCGCCGCGGACACCGCGGCGCCGCCCCCCACGGTGACCACGGCGACGGTCGTCTCCCAGGTGCTGACCTCGTCGGTGCAGATGCGCGGCGTGGTGTACCCGTCGGTGCAGTACGACGTGTACGCCAGCGCCCCCTCGTCCGGCTCGTCTTCGTCGCCCGGGGCCGGCGGCGCGTCCTCCGCAACGGCCTCGTCGTCGACCGGGGAGGTGTACATCTCGAAGCTGGAGGTCGGCGCGGGCGACACGATCCGCAACGGCGAGCAGCTCGCCGAGCTCGACGGCGAGCCGCTGTTTGCGCTGACCGGGCCGGTGCCCGCGTGGCGGGACCTGACGCCGGGCGAGAGCGGCCCGGACGTGACCGAGCTGCAGAACGCGCTCGCCTCGCTGGGGTACTACGACGGCGGCGACACGCCCGGGTACTTCGGGGCGGCGACGCAGGACGCGGTGTCTGCGTACTACCAGCACCTCGGCTACACCGCGCCGTCCTCGGGCGGCGTGCCAGCGGCGGATGTGGTGTTCCTGCCGTCGCTGCCTGCGACGGTGGTCGCGGTGAACGGCGCGGCCGGCGAGCAGCCAGGCCAGCCGTTCCTGGAGCTGGCGCCCCGCGGGTCGCTGGCACTGACCGGTGAGCTGCCGCCGGCCTACGCCGGCCAGGTGAAGTCCGGCCTGAGCGTGACCATCTATGACGAGGTCACCGGCATCCACGCCACCGGGACAGTCGCCGACCTGGGGACGGCGACCACGGTGGTGCCCACGGGGACGGTGGTGGACATCGGGGGCGGCTCGGGCTCGGCGGGCTCTTCGGGGTCCGCCGGCTCCGGGTCCACCGGGTCGGGCAGCTCGGCCAGTTCGTCCGGCTCGGGTGCGACGCCGTTCATCCCGCTGGCCGTTCGGCCGTCCCAGCCGCTGGCCTCGGCGCTGAACGGCGAGAACGTGCTCGTCACCGTCCAGACCGGGCAGACCGAGGGGCCGGTGCTCACGGTCCCGGTCGCCGCGATCGTCACGACCGCGTCCGGCACGAGCTTCGTCACCGTGGTGGGTGCGCACGGGAAGCAGACCGAGGTGCCGGTGACGCCGGGCATTTCCGAGAACGGCTACGTCCAGGTGACCCCGGCCAGTCCCGGCTCGCTCGCGGCCGGCGACCACGTGGTGGTGAGCGGCTGATGGCCACCCCGGTGATCGAGCTGCGCGGCCTGGCCCGCACCTACCCCGGCCCGCCGCCGGTGCCCGCGCTGCGCCCGGCCGACCTGGTCATCGAGGCCGGCGACTATGTGGCGGTGACCGGGCCGTCGGGCTCGGGCAAGTCGACGCTGCTGCACCTGCTCGGGCTGCTGGACACACCGACCGGCGGCAGCTACCTGCTGGACGGCCTGGACACCTCCACGCTGAACGACCGGGACCGCTCGGCGCTGCGCGGCCGGCGGATCGGGGTGGTGTTCCAGGAGTTCCACCTGCTGCCCTACCGCACGGCGCTGGAGAACGTGCTGCTCGCCGAGCTGTACAACCAGACCCCGCGCGGCGCGCGCGTGGCGGCGGCGGCCGGCGCTCTGGGCGCGGTCGGGCTCGGGCACCGGCTGGACGCGCGGCCCACCACGCTGTCGGGCGGCGAGTGCCAGCGGGTGGCGATCGCCCGGGCGCTGGTGAACCGGCCGGCCCTGGTGCTGTGCGACGAGCCGACCGGGAACCTGGACTCGGCCAACGCGGCCGCGCTGATGGAGGTGCTCGACCAGCTGAACGCGGCCGGGTACACGATCGTGGTGATCACCCACGACGCGAAAGTGGCGGCCCACGCCCGGCGGCGGGTCGCGATCAGCGACGGGGTGCTCTCGGAGCGAACCGGGGCCGGCCATGCGTAGCACGGCCATTGGCCTGCCGTCGCCGCGGCTGGCCGGGCGGGACGCGGCCGCCGAGGCGGTCGCGGGCATCGTGCAGCGGCCGGGCCGCTCGGCGCTGACCATGCTGGGCACGGTGCTGGGGGTGGGCGCGTTCGTGGCCGTGCTCGGCCTGACCGCCACCGGGGCCGGGCAGATCTCGCACCAGTTCACGGTCCTGGAGGACACCACGGTCACCGTGGAGGACAACGGCCCGGCCAACAACGTCGCGCCCCCCAACACCAATCCGCCCATCGGCTTCCCAACCGACGCCGACCAGGTCGCCGACCACATCAACGGGGTGACCGCGGCCGGCGTCTGGTGGCCGGTCTCCCTCCCCGGGGGCACGAACTTCACCGGCTCGCTCGCGCTGTCCGCCACCGCCTCCCAGACGGTCAACCTGCTGGCCGCCTCCCCGGGCGCGACGGCGGCGATGGGCCTGTCGATGACCGCGGGCTCGCCGCTGAGCACCTACGAGAACGACACCCGCCAGCACGTCGCGATCATCGACACCACCACGGCCGCCGCGCTCGGCATCTCCCCCGCGCGCCTGCCCAGCGACCCCGCGGTGTTCGTCAACGGCATCGCCTACACGGTTGTCGGCATCTACAGCTCCGCGCAGCGCGTGGTCACCGACGAGAGCGCGATGCTGATCCCGGAGAACACCGCCCTGGCCGACTATGGCAACCCGCAGCCCGGCATCGGGAACCAGGACGAGGCGCAGATGGTCGTCGCGACCAGGATCGGCGCCGCGCAGGCGGTGGCGCGGCAGATCGCCGCCGCCGAGCTGCCCACCGACCCAAGCCGGCTGGTGGTGACCTCCCCGCCCAGCCCGCAGAACCTGCAGAGCGAGGTGAGCGGCGACCTGGCCGGCCTGTTCCTGGTCCTGGCGCTGATCAGCCTGCTGATCGGCGCGGTCGGGATCGCGAACACCACGCTGGTCGCCGTGCTCGAGCGCACCGAGGAGATCGGGCTGCGCCGTGCCGTCGGGGCCCGGCCGCGGCACATCGCCGCGCAGTTCCTGGCCGAATCCACCGCGCTGGGCACGCTCGGCGGGCTGATCGGCACGTGCATCGGCGTTGCGATCGTGGTGATCTTCGCCGCGGCCAAGGACTGGACCGCGGTGCTGAACCCCGCCTACACGCTGCCCGCCCCGCTGATCGGCAGCATCGTCGGCCTGCTGGCCGGCGCCTACCCCGCGCTGCGCGCCGCCCGCACCAGCCCCCTGGCGGCGCTGCGGCACGCGTGAGAGGAACGACGATGCGCCTCCGCACCGGCCTTGGCCTTCGCCTTGGCCTTGCCGCCTGCTGCTGCGCGGCCCTCGCCGCGTGCACCGCCGCCGCGCCCAAGGGACCGGACACCACCGTGCGCACGCCCAGCGTCGGCAGGCCGCCGCCGCCCGCCTCGGCCCAGGCGGCGCTGTCCGCCGAGGCGTTCACCCCGTACGCCGCGCTCGGCCTGTCCGACAGCGACGGGCTGGCGCCAGGCGAGTCGAGCTACGCCCTCATCGGGCCATGCATGAGCGCCGCCGGCTACCCGGGCGTGACTATCGGCGACGGCATCGTCCCTATCGGCATCCACCTGGGCGGGCTCGCGGGCCTGGCTTTCACGCAGCCCTGGGGCGGCTGGGGATACCTCGGCGCCGCCGACGCGCAGCAGTTCGGCTTCCGGGTGCCCCCAGGCGCCGCGCTCGCCGCGCTGGGCATCGACGCCCTGCCGGCCAGCCCGCCGAGCGTGCCCGCGGCGGACGGGGCCGCGGCCGGCAAATGCGCCACCATCGTGCAGGACTTCAGCAACGCCACCCAGGACGGCGCGCTGGCCGGCGTCGTGACCCTGAGCAACGACATCTCCACCGACGTGCTGCAGGACCCGGCGGTGAAGGCCGCCACCCGGGCCTGGTCCGCCTGCATGGCGAAGAACGGTTACAGCTTTGACCAGCCACAGGCCGTGTTCTTCCCGGAGCTGCAGGCCATGCGCGGCGGGAACGGGGCGGTAACCGCCGGAGCCCCGGTGAGCGCCTCCGCCCAGCAGGCGCAGGTCGCGGCGGCCGTCACGGACGCCGGCTGCACCCAGTCCAGCGACCTGGCCGGCATCTACTTCGCGGTCCAGGCCAGCTACGAGCAGCAGCTCGTCACCGCCAGCCAGCAGGCGCTCAGCACTGCGGTCAGCCAGTACCGCGCCGCCTGCGCCAAGGAGCTGAAAGAGCTCCCGGGACTGCTGCGGACGGCGAAGGCCCAGCCGTTCCCCCAGGCCAAGCGGCCCGCGCGCCGCGGCAGCCAGGCGGGCTGACGTGAACGAAAGGACCATGCGCATCCGAGCCGGGCTCGGCGTCCTGATCTGCTGCTGCGCGGGCCTCGCCGCGTGCACCGCCGCCGCGCCCGAAGGGCCGGACGCGACCGTGACGACGCCCGCAGTCGGCAGGCCGCCGGCCCCGGTGTCCGCGCTGGCGGCCCTGTCGAGCGAGGCGTTCACGCCCTACGCCGGGCTCGGCGCCAGCCCCGGCGACGGGCTCGCGCCCGGGGACACCTACGCTGCCCTGCACACCGCGTGCATGGACGACGCGGGCTACGGCCAGTACGCGGCCAGCGCGTCGTTCTTCGCGCGCGCGAACCGGGGCCTGGCGTTCCCGCAGCCGTACGGCCCGTGGGGTTACATCGGGACCGTCCTCGCCGCGCAGTCGGGCTTCGAGGCCCCGGTCTCCGACCCCGCGATGGGCGGTGGCCCGCCCGGGGCGACGGCCAGCATGCCCGCCGGGGCGCAGGCCGCCGCGGGCAAGTGCTTCAACATCGTCGAGACGTTCAACGACGCCCAGTTCGCCACCTCGCTGGCCGGCATCGAGACGATGAACGACGACATCAGCAACGACGTGATCACCGACCCCGACCTCACGAAGGCGCAGAAGGCATGGTCGGCCTGCATGGCCAGGAACGGGTACGCCGCCGCCGAGCCGGACACGCTGTGGCAGCAGGAGCTGGAGGCCGTGGCTGGCGGCGGACCGGGCTCGGCCTTGGCCCCGGGACAGAACCCGGCCCCGGCCGCCGCACAGAACGCCGCGCAGATCGCGGCGGCTGTCACCGACGCCGGCTGCACCCTGTCCACCGACCTGGCCGGGATCTACTTCGCCATCCAGGCGAGCTACGAGCAGCAATTCGTCACCGCCAACCAGCAGGCGCTGAACGCCGCGGTCCGGGAGTTCAAGGCCGCCTACGCCAAGGAGCTCAGCGATCTCCCGGCGCTGCTGCGGGCGGCATCGGCCACGGCTAACCTGCCAGGCCCGCGCGGCAAGCCCGGCGCACCGCGGCACCCGGGCACGTCCAGCAAGCCCAGCCCGGATCACGGGTGAATGTACCGGAAGTAGGGTTATAGCCCCAGCAACGGTACATTCATCGCCGCCCGGGCAAGCCGGAGCGCGGGACGCCCGGGTACCGGCGGGCTGGTGTGGCCGACGGGAATGGTGTGGCGGGGCAGGGCCGGGCTAGGACGGGCTAGGACGGCCAGCGGCGGGCCGCCCCGGCGGCCCGCTTCCAGGTGTGCCGGGCCTGCTGCTCGAGGTCCGCAGCGGCGCAGGCGTCCTGCTCGTAGAGGACGCCGAAGGTGAAGGCGTTCTCCCCGGCGAGGTGCGCCTGCACGCCAAGCTCCCTGATCAGGCCGCGGGCGACCACGCCGTCGTGCTGGTCGCCGAGCACCGACTGGACCTCCTTGACGCGCTTGGCGAGGCGCGCGGCCTGCTTGCCGAAGGCGGGGACGGCGGCCTCCGCCGCGTACCTGGCGTACTTAGCCGCCTTGCGCGCCTCGTGCAGGGCGGCGTCCCTGCCGGGCCCGGCCGGGGTGCGCAGCGCCCGGCGCATGCGCCGCCGCAGCCGGCGCTCCGCGCGCCGCACCG
>JASHPR010000457.1 GCA_030038015.1 Streptosporangiaceae bacterium | reverse complement strand
GCCGGCGCGGCGGGTGCGCCGGTGCGGATCATCGTCCGCTCACCCGTGGCGGTGGCTTACCTGGCGCAGGCCCCCGGGGCGCTGGGCCTGGCGCGCGCCTATGTATCCGGCCACATCGACGTGGACGGTGACATGCACACCGCCCTGTCCCGGATGGCGCAGGCCCAGCAGACCCAGCTCGAAGCCGGCCAGCGGCTGCGCCTGCTGAACGAGCTCGGCGGCCCGAGGCTCCTCTTCCCGCGGGTGCCGCCGCCGCCGCAGGAGGTCCGGGTGCGGCGGCGCTGGCTGTCCGGCCGCCTGCACTCCCAGCAGCGGGACGCCTCGGCCATCTCCCACCACTACGACGTGTCCAACACGTTCTACGAGTGGGTGCTCGGCCCGTCGATGGCCTACACCTGCGCGTGCTACCCGAGCGAGGACGCCACGCTCGAAGAGGCGCAGTGGTTCAAGCACGACCTGGTCGCGCGCAAGCTGGCGCTGAAGCCCGGCATGCGGCTGCTCGACGTGGGCTGCGGCTGGGGCGGCATGGTGCGGCACGCGGCCCGCGAGTACGGCGTAAAGGCGCTCGGCGTCACGCTGTCCGAGCAGCAGGCGCTGTGGGCGCAGCGGTCGATCGAGGACGCTGGCCTGTCCGGCCTGGCCGAGGTCCGGCACCTCGACTACCGCGACGTGCTCGAGACCGGTTTCGACGCGGTCAGCTCGATCGGGCTCACCGAGCACATCGGCAAGGCAGAGCTGCCCCGCTACTTCGCGTTCCTGTACGGCAAGCTGAAGCCGGAGGGCCGGCTGCTGAACCACTGCATCACCCGCGCCGACGGCACCGAGCCCGCCCGGCGGCCGGGCGGGTTCATCTACCGGTACGTGTTCCCCGACGGGGAGCTGGAGGCGCCCGGCTACCTGGTGTCGCTGATGCACGACGCGGGCTTCGAGGTCCGCCACGAGGAGAACCTGCGCGAGCACTACGCGAAGACCCTGGCGGACTGGAGCGCGAACCTGGACCAGCACTGGGACGAGGCGGTTGCCGAGGTCGGCGAGGGCACGGCGCGGGTCTGGCGGCTGTACATGGCAGGGTCGCGGCTCGGCTTCGAGCGCAACCAGATCCAGCTGCACCAGGTGCTCGGCGTGCGGCTCGCCGCGAACGGGGTGTCGGGCTTGCCCCTGCGCCCGGACTGGGAGCCGGTGCCCGCCCCGGTTCGCTGAGCCGCCCCGGTTCGCTAGGCCGCTAACCGGGCGCGCCCACGGCCGCGGCCCGGTCGTCGACGACCACGGTCAGCCCAGGCGGGGCCGGCAGCGCCGGCATGGTCTGCCGCGCCGCATCGTCGACGTGCACGCGGGGCGGCGGTGGCGGGGCGGTCTCGTAGTACGTGCCCGGCCCGTAGAGCTGGCCGTACCTGATCACGACGCCACCCGCGCCGAGCACGGCGCGCTCGTGCCCGGCCGTGGCGGCGCGGCCTGCCTCGGTCGGGAGCTCCCAGGAAATGCTCTGCGCGATCACGCGCCCGGCCCCGGCGGCCGCCGCGGCGGCGAGCAGGTTGCGCGTGCCCTCGATCCGGATGCGGGCGTTGCGCTCGCTGAACGCCGCGAGGTCCGCGGCGTCGTCCGGCAGTCGGTGAGCTGGTGGACGACGAGATCCGGACATATGGCGTCGTTGGAGGATACCGGGCGTCACCCGACCAGGCCTTGGAGGAGCTGGCACGGCAGGCTCAGCGGTGGGGCGAGTTCCCGGCTGACAGGCACCCGGCGGACTGGCGTGCCCAGCGCCACCTCGCCGCTCACCGCTTTGCCGAATCCCCGATCGATCCAGTCGACGCAGCGCATGATCCCGGAGTCGGGTAAGACGCTGCCGCAGCAAGCCGTTAAAGTTCGGACGATGGACGTCATTCGCAAGGACGTGATCGTTGTCGGTCTTGGGGCATTCGGCTCCGCAGCGTTGTGGCGGCTAGCTGAGCGTGGCGCCGAAGTTATCGGCTTGGAGCGCTATAGCATTGGCCATCAGCTTGGGTCTTCACATGGTATGACGCGGCTGTTTCGGCTCGCATGCCAGGAGCACCCAGGCCTCGCCACCATTGCACTGAAGTCGCTGGAACTGTGGACAGCGCTCGGTGAGCAGATCGGCGAGCGGCTGATACACCAGACGGGCAGCCTGAGTATAGGGTCGCCGGAAACTCCGCCGGTGAAGGGCACCCTCGCGACTGCCGCCGCCAGTGGGCTTCCCGTATCCAAGATCGAACACGCGGAACTTGCGGCAAGACAGCCCCAATATTCGGGGCTGGCGCCGGACGATGTCGCCATATGGGATCCAGGCGGCGGGATCTGTTATCCCGAGCGGAACGTCCGTGCTCAGGCCGGTGCGGCGCAGCGACTCGGTGCCGAGATCTATGTCCACACAATGGCCACTAGCATCGAGGCTAGCCGTGAGGGCGTGATAGTGCACACGCCTACCGTCGAATTCCGCGCCGCCAACGTGGTAGTGGCCACCGGGGCATGGCTCGGCAAACTAGTTCCGAACCTGCCGCTCGCCCCGCGGCGGACGCCACAGTACTGGTTCCAACCGCGCGATCCGCGATCGGTTGACTTTACGTTGGACAAGTTCCCGGCTTTCATCTGGCAACGGTCTGACGGCTCGCACCTCTGGGGACACGGATCGGATGAGGATTTCGGGATCAAGATAGGCCCCGTGAATGCGGAACGCCTGCCTGAAAACCTCGACATCGATCCGGACCAGATGGACCGATACATTCATACAGGCAGTGACATTGATGCAGCCGCCGCAGCCGTAGCCGAGGCGTTTCCTGGTCTCGATCCCAGGCCAGCGAAGGTCATCCCATGCGTGGTTACTGATTCCCCTGACGGCCAGTTCATCATCGGCCGACTCAGTAGAGAGCGCAGCGTGATAGCAGCGGGCGGCGACAGCGGGCACGGCTTCAAACACGCGGCCGGTATCGGCGAATTGCTCGCACAAATTGTAGCTGGTGAGTCACCTTACTGCGAGACGGAATTCCTTGACCCTGCCAGATTCTTCTAGCCCGCTTTAGTCCGTGATGGTGTTCGGCTTACCGCGGCCATCACCGATTCACCTCTCTGATCGCCGCGGTGATCGCGGCCGTGTGCTCGGGCTGCCAGCCACGGCGCCGTCCCGCCATGTGGCCCAGACCGCATCGCGCAGCGGCTTAGGCACCCGGTACCAGTCGGCGCGGCGCATCAGCATGTGCGCGGGTACTCGCCGGGTGCAACCCTCCCGCGGGCACTCGTGGCCGCTGACCGCACACCTCCGGGCGGCAGCACCCGGCGGCGCCGACCACGCGCCGCCCCGGCCGTGCCCGCCCCGCTCGGGCCGCTGCCCCCGCTCGGGCCGCCACCCTGGCCGTGCCCGCCGCCC
>JASHPR010000456.1 GCA_030038015.1 Streptosporangiaceae bacterium | reverse complement strand
GCAGGCCCCGGGCGCGGCGCCCAAGCCGGGGGAGACCACGACCACCTCGGCGGGCGGCCCCGCTCCCGAGGCGTCGGGGACGCCCGCACCGGTGCCGGCCGGGAGCGCGCCGTCGTCGAACCCGCCGCCGTCCCCGGGCCCGTCGCCCTCGCCGTCGCCGAGCCCGTCGCCAAGCCCGGCCAAGCAGTCGGGCAGCTCCGGGACCTGCCTCGACCTGCTGGGCATCACCCTCTGCCTGTAGCCATCAGCGGCGGGGCCGTCCGTTAACGGCAGCCGCCGTCAATGGCCGGGCGAATGGTCGACCAGGTCCTCGATCGGCTTCACGCCCGCGTCACCCCGCCGGAGCCGCCAGAACAGGACGGCCACATACCAGAGCAGCGCCAGTCCGAATCCGTAGCCGACGACCTTGTCCGCGGCATGGAACGGCGCGGGCACGGCCAGCACGAACATGATCAGCGCGCTGTAGACGAGGACGAAGCCGATGACCGGCCAGGCCCAGCGCCCCAGCGAGAACACGCCGGGGATGCTGTCCAGCGTCCGCCGCTTGACCGCGTAGCCCAGCGTGATGAGGAAGTAGATGATGTACGGGATGATCGCGGTCGCCCCGACCAGCGTGGCGAACGCGCTGGGCTGGTTGTACCCGTAGATCATGACGCCGAGGTCGATGACCGCGAACACCAGCAGCGCGATGATCGGCGTCTGGGTGCGCAGGTTCACCTTCCGCAGCACCCCCGAGAACGGGAGCATGTGGTCCCGCGACATCGAGTAGGCCAGCCGGGCCTGGGCGCCCGCGCCGACCACCAGGATCGCGAACATCGAGAAGATAACGAACGCCACGAACACCTTCACCAGCCAGGACGGCAGCCAGTAGCCGGCGATGGTCAGCAGCGGCAGCGGTGACGCCTCGACCGTCTTGAGGTTGGGGATCGCCACGGTGAAGCCGATCAGCGCGATCATGCCGAGGATCGCCGAGCCTGCCACGGCCCAGATCACCCCGCGGGGCACGCTGCGCCGCGGGCTGACCGCGTCCTCGGACATGTCGGCGGCAAGCTCGAACCCGACCAGGGTGAACGCGCCGATCAGGCCGGCCAGCGCGAACGCGTAGATCGTCGGGTTGTGGTAGACGGAGGTGGTGCTGCCCAGGATGCCCGCGCCGTAAGGGGTCGGCTTGGCGCGGACTCCCCAGAGCACGAGCAGCAGCACGCCGAACACCACGGTCCCGATGATCTCGGTGAACACCGCGGCGTTGTTCACCCGGGCGGCCACCTGGATGCTGATGATGTTGATCGCCACCGGCAGCAGCATCAGGATGATCGCGACCGTGAGCACCAGGTGCGGGCTCGGCGAGGTGACGTTGAACTCGCTGAGCAGCAGCGGCGCGGCGACACCCAGCATGATGGCGCCGCCGCCGACGGCCATGTACAGCAGGCCGGCGAAGCCCACGAACCACCCGTACGTCGAGTTCACCAGGCGCGCGCTCCACTGGTAGGCATACCCGGCCAGCGGGATGCGGGTGCCGAGCTCGGCGACCACCAGCGCGATCATCAGGTTGCCGACCCCGACGATGGGCCAGGTCCAGATCGACGCCGGCCCCCAGTACGACAGGCCGAACCCGTAGTTCAGGAAGATGCCGGTCGTGATCGAGATGATCGAGAACGCGATCGCGAACATGGAGAAGAAGCGCAGCGACCGCCGGAGCTCCGGCTTGTAGCCGACCCGTTCAAGGATCGCCTCCTCCGAGTCGGCCGGCACTCCGGCTACCGCAGTGGCCGGCGTGCTGCCCGGCGTCGCACCGGTGGGTTCCCCGGTAGTAGACATGCGGACCCCTCCTTATTACTGCTGGTCGATGTGCTTGCTGTGCAGGTCGTCCGCGCCGGTCATGCCGCCTCCTGTCAGGGCCTGTCTGTGCGCCGGCCGGCCTCGCCGTACCTGCGGCGGCGCATCTCCGCCGTCACGTCGGCAAGCTCGGCACCGGTGAGGATCCTGGGCTCGCCGCGGGCACACGCCAGCCGGTGCACCCGGGCCAGCCACTCGAGCAGCACCGCCCGGTCATAGGCCTCGGCGAGGCTGGCGCCGTAGCAGATGGCCCCGTGATTCTGCAGGATCGCGGCGCTGCGGCCGTCGAGCGCCGCCACCGCCGCGCTGGCCAGGCCCTCGGAGCCGAACCGGGTGTACCTGGCCACCCGCACCGGCCCGCCGAGGCCGCTGATGGCGTAGTGGATGGCCGGCAGCTCGGCGCAGACCGCGGACAGCGCAATCACCTCGGGCGAATGGGTATGCACCACGGCCCGGGCCTGCGTCGCCGCGTAGACGGCGAGGTGCATCGGCGTCTCCGAGGAGGGTTCGGCCGCGCCGGCGCGCTGCGCCCCGTCCATGCCGACCACGCAGACGTCACCGGCGGCCATGTCCGGGTAGCGGACGCCGGACGGCGTGATCACGACCTCGTCCCCGGCGCGCACGCTCATGTTGCCCGCGCTGCCGACGGCCAGCCCGTCGTGGAGCAGGCGGTTGCTGTAGCTGACGAGCTGCGCCCGGTGGTCCGGGTGGCCGTCGTGATCGTCGCGGTACACTACCCCGGATGGTAGACGGACGTCCGGTAAAAAAACAGCACTAGGCTGCGCGCGGCATGCCGAAGATCGTCGACTGGGATGCCAGGCGGGACGAGATCCTCAGCGCGACCTGGCGGGTGATCGCGCGTGACGGGATCGCCAAGGCCACGATCAGGGCAATCGCCCGCGAGGCGAGGTGCTCGGCAGGCATCCTCGCGCACTACTTCGACGACAAAGCGGACATCCTGGGTTCCGCCTTGCTCATGTCCCACCGGAGGGTGGCCGCGCGGATGGACGCGGGCACGGCGGGCCTGCGCGGGCTCGCGGCGCTGCGGGTGGTCATGATCGAGGCGCTCCCCCTGGACGGCCGGCGGGACCTCGAGGCGCAGATCGAGATCAGCTTCTGGGGACGTGCCCTGGGCACGGCCGAGCTCCGGGACCTGCAGCACAGCGAATTCGACCACCTGTGCGACCGGCTGCACCGGCACCTGGCGGAGGCGAGGGACCTCGGGGAGCTGGCCGCCCGGGTCGACCTCGGCCTGGCCACGCACCAGCTTGTCGTGCTCATCGACGGCCTGAGCGCCGAGCGCGTGCTGTACCCGGACCGGGTGACGCCGCGCCGCCAGACCGAGATGCTCGACGCGCTGCTCGACAGTTTCCGGCGCCCGCCGGGCTGACCGCCAGCCCCCGGGTTCGGACGCCCCCGGGCTGGGTACCGCACCGACTGATGTCCGCAGTCGGGGGAGGTCATCGGCCAGCCGGGACGCGTCCTGGCCTGGTATCCCTGGGCTGGGTTGCCGCAGCCGGGATCGGCATCTCGATCCTGATCATCATCGTGGCCTCGGCGGCCCGGTACAGCGCGCCGGTCCCGCCGATGCCGAGGCCGGCCGGGCCGCTGCCGGTCGAGCTCCCGGTCCGGCTGCCGGACATCGCGGTGACGCTCGGGCTGTGGGCCGCGGCGCTGCTGGGCGGCGGCGGCGTGATCGCCGGCCTCACCGCCGTGTCCCGGGGCGCGCGGTACCCCGCCTGGGTGCTGATCACGGCGGCGCTCGTGGCGGTGGCTGTGCTCACCGTGCTGGCCCCGGCGGGCTCGACGGACACCGTCAGCTACGCGACGTACGGCCGGATGGCCCTGCTGGGCCACAACCCGTACGTGATGACGCCTGATCAGCTGCAGCACACCGGCGATCCGATCGGCAAGCTGGCACCCCTGACCTGGCGCAGGGACCCGTCGCTGTACGGCCCGCTGGGCACGGCGGAACAGTGGGCGGCAGCCAGCCTCGGCGGCACGTCGGTGACGTCGATCATCGGCTGGCTGAAGCTGTGGAACGCGATCGCGTTCGCCGGCGTGGTGCTGGGCCTGGACCGGCTGCTGCGCGCCGACCCGGCCCGCCGCGTCCGGGCGCACCTGCTGTGGTCGGTGAACCCGCTTGTGCTCTGGTCACTGATCGCGGGCGGGCACCTCGACGTGCTGGCGGTCGCCGCGTCCCTGCTCGGGCTGACCCTGGTCCGGCGCACCCGGGGCGGCACCGTCCCGGCAGCCGGCGCGCTGGCCGCCGGGATGCTGGTCGGCGTGGCCGCCGACTTCATGCTGACCTACCTGCTGCTCGGCCTCGGCCTGGCGTGGGCACTGCGCCGGTCGGCCGTCGCGCTGGCCGCGGCGGCCGTCGGCGTCTGCGCCACACTGGTGCCGGCCTACGCGCTGATCGGCCTGCCCATCTTCCGGGCGCTGGCCAACCGCCAGGGCAAGGTCGGCGCCGACACGTTCTACCAGCTGATCTCCGCTTCGTTCCGGCACCAGCTGCCGCCGGTCACGTCGCTGTTCGTGGGGGTCGCGTTCGTGGCCCTGGCGGCAGCGATGGTGTGGCGCCTCCCTGACGGGGTGCCGGAACTTCCCGGCATCACGCCGGCCCTGGCGATCGCGGTCGCCTGGCTGTTCATCTGGTACTACCAGCTGCCCTGGTACGACACGATGGCGCTGGGCCTGCTCGCCGTCTACCCAGCCTCCCGGCTGGACTGGCTGTTCACGGGGCAGCTGACCGCGAGCACGGTCGCGCTGATGCCGGGCAACATCCTGCCGCTGCACCCGCACTGGCTGTCCAGGCTCTCCTTCCTGGTCTCGTTCCGGCTGATGCCCGCCGTCCTGTTCCTGGCGCTGGCCGCCCTGGTCTGGCTGTGCGTGACCGGCGCGTGGGAGATCCGGCCGAGGCCGGCCGCCCCCCGGGTGGCGCTGCCGGAACTGCAGCGTGCCACCGCTCCGGAGCGGTTACGCGCCGGCTGTCCGGCCATGTCAGCGGGCACGTTTCGGGTACTGTGTTGCCAGTCGTCCGCGATGGGAGTCGTTGCGGACCTGGCGCAGTTTCGCCCTGACGGCACCGCTGACCGGAAAGTGACGAGCAGGCATCGTGAGCTCCGCAACTGCCGCTGCCACCGGAACCGGCTCCCCGCGGCCGGAGCAGCCCCCCGGCCCGGCACCGGCCCGCCCGGCCCGGGTGCTCACCTGGGCGGCGGCCATCGGCATCGGCAGCTCGCTGCTGATCATGATCGTTGCGTCGGTGGTCAGGCACAGCCCGGGGGTCCCCCCGCCGCCGTGGTCGTCCGGCCCGCCGCTACTGGAGATTCCCGGGCGCCTTCCCGTTGCGGCGACGTACGCCGCGCTCTGGGCCGCGGTGGTCCTCGGCGGCGGCGGGGTCATCGCCGGGCTCGTCGCCCTGCGGCGCGGCGCGCGCTTCCCGCCCAGGCTGCTGATCACCGCCGCGCTTGTCGCGGTCGCCGTCTTCGCCGTGCTGCCGCCCGCCGGCTCCACGGACGCGCTCAGCTATGCCACCTTCGGCCGGATCGCGGTGCTCGGCCACAACCCCTACGTGATGACCCCCGACCAGCTGCGGCAGACCGGCGACCCGATCGGCAAGCTGGCGATCTTGCTGTGGAAGCACCGCGGGTCGGTTTACGGCCCGCTGGCAACCGCCGAGGAACGGGCCGCCGCCGAGCTGGGCGGCGCCTCCGCCCAGCAGATCGTGTTCTGGCTCAAGCTGTGGAACGCGATCATCTTCGCTGGCGTGGCGATCGGGCTGGACCGGATGCTGCGATCCGACCCGGCCCGGCGGGCGCGCGCGCACCTGCTGTGGTCGCTCAACCCGCTGGTGCTGTGGGGCATCGTCGCCAGCGGCCACCTGCAGGGCATGGCCACCGCCGCCAGCTTCTTCGGTCTGGCCATGCTGCGGAGCCGACGGGCGCCGGGGCAGCCGGAAGCCTCCGGACCCGGCCTGCTCCCAGCGCTGGCCGCCGGGATCCTGGTCGGGGTGGCCGCGGATCTCCTGCTCTATTACCTGATTCTCGGCCTGGCTCTGGCGTGGGCGCTGCGCCGGTCGGCAGCCGCGCTGCTCACGGCCGTCGCGGCCATGAGCGTAGTCGTCGGCGTGCCCTACCTGTCGCTCGGCAGCCCCAGCCTGCACGCGCTGGTCCGCCGTGGGGGCAGCGCCAGCTCGGACAACTTCTACCAGCTGTTCTCCACCTCGCTGCGTAACCACCTGCCGCACAGCCTCAGCCTGCTCGTCGTGCTGGCCTGCGCGGTCCTCGCCGTGGCGCTGCTGCGGCGGCTGCCCGACGCCGTCCCCGAGTTCCCGGCCGTCCAGCCAGCCCTCGCGGTCGGCGTCGCCTGGCTGTTCCTCTGGTACTACCAGCTGCCCTGGTATGACGTGCTGGTCATCGCGCTGCTCGCCCTGTACCCGGCCTCGCGCCTCGACTACGTGGTGATGGTGCAGCTGGCAGCGAGCCAGTTCGCGCAGATGCCGGGAGCCAACCCGTTCGAGCCGCCGCTTGGCTGGCTGCGGACGTTCTCACACGAGATCTGGTTCACCGCCACGCCGGTCGTGCTGCTGGCCGCCGTGGTGGCGGCCGTCCTGCTCTGCGTTTCCGGCGCGTGGGACATAGGCCCGCCGCTGAGCCTGGGCGCGCCGCTGGAGCGCAGGTCGCGGCTGGCGTGGAAGACCCGGGTGAGCCAGGAATGAGCGAGGTGAGCGGGGCGGGCCGGGCGGCGCCGTTCGACGTCGGGGCCGTGCGGGAGAGGTTCTCCTCGCTGCGGGACAGCTTCATCTTCCTCGATGCCCCCGGCGGCACCCAGACCCCCGACGAGGTCGCCGCCGCGGTCGCCCGCGTCTACCGGGAGGCGAGCGGCAACACCGGGGCGCCGTATGCGACCAGCCGGCGCATCGAGGCGGTGGTCGCGGAGGCTCGCGCCGCCACGGCGCGCTTCCTCGGCTGCGACGAGGACGAGATCATCTTCGGCCCCAGCATGACCTCGCTGAACTTCGCGCTGTCGCGCACGCTCGGCCGCGCGCTGCGGCCCGGTGACGAGATCCTGGTGACCCGTCTCGACCACGACGCCAACGTGGCTCCGTGGCTGGAGCTGGCCAGCGACGCCGGGCTGGCCGTCCGGCTGGTCGACGTCAGCGACGACACCACGCTGGACCTGTCTGACCTGCAGCGCCAGCTGAGCCCGCGGACCCGGGTGGTCTCCTTCCCGTGGGCGTCAAACGCCGTGGGCACCACGGTCGATGCCCGGGCCGTGTGCGAGCTTGCGCACCAGGCGGGCGCGCTGGCCTGGATCGACGCCGTGCAGTACGCGCCGCACGAGCCGGTGGACGTCCGGGCCGCCGGCGCCGACGTGCTGTTCTGCTCGGCCTACAAGTTCTGCGGTCCGCACCTGGGCATCGCCTACGGCCGCCGTGACCTGCTCGAGTCGTGGCGGCCGTACAAGGCGAGGCCGGCGCCGATGCTGCCGGTCGGGCACCGGTTCGAGACCGGGACCATGCAGTACGAGCTGCTGGCGGGCCTGACGGCGGCGCTGGCATACACCGAGAGCCTGGGCGGCACGGCCGGGCTCGCCGCCTGGGAGCGCGCGCTGGGCGAGCGGCTGCTGGCCGGCCTCCCCGAGGGGGCACGGCTGTACGGCCTCCCGGCCATGGCGGGCAGGGTCCCCACGTTCCTGGTCAACTTCCCCGGGGTGCCGTCGGCGGCACTGTCGGCGTCCCTGGCCGAGCAGGGCTTCGGCGTGTGGAGCGGCGACAGCTACTACGCGCCGGGCCTGCACGAGCGGATCGCCTGGGGCGAGGCGCTGCGCATCGGCCTGGCGCACTACAACACCCTCGACGAGGTGGACAGGTTCAACGAGACGCTCGCCTCGCTGGTGGCTGGGCACCGGGCAAGGCCGCTGCGCCCGTCGGGCAGGTGACGAGGATGGCAGCGGCAGGCCCGGGGGACGCGGGCACCGGCCTGGTCCGGCGCTTGATCAGCGTGGCGCCGGGGGCGTGGTTCGCCGGGACCGCGGGCTCCGGCGGCGAGCTGTGGTTCATGATCGCGGGAAGCGGCCGGCTGGCCGCGGGCCCGGGCGGGCAGGGCGATCTGGACGCGCCGATCCGCACGGGCACCGGGATGTGGATACCGTCCCGCTTCCGGTACCGGCTGAACGCCGGGCGCCGCGTCCAGCTTGACGCGGTGGCGCTGCCCGCTTCGGGGCCCGGCCCGGCCGCCGGCGGCCAGCCGCTGATCGCCGAGCTTGACGCCTGCGAGGTCGAGCAGACCGGCGACCGCCGGTTCCGCGTCCTGCTGGGCCCCGGCCGCGGCTGCGAGGCGGCGACCCAGTTCGTCGGCGAGATCCCGCCCGGCCGGGCGCCGGAGCACAGCCACCCCTACGATGAGGTCGTGCTGGTCCTCGAAGGCCGGGGCGTGGCGCACGCCGGCGGCCGTGACCGGCCGCTGGCGCCGGGAGCCCGCGTCCACCTGCCGCGGGGGCTGCCGCACTGCCTGGAGAACACCGGGCAGGCCACCCTGGTGGTCCTCGGCGTGTTCCACCCCGGCGGCAGCCCGGCCGCGAAGTCCGCCCCGGCCCCGTAGAGGGCTGATCCAGGTGACCGGTCAAGCGGAGGCCGCGGGCCGTGCGGCTTCACCAGCTCAGCCTTCAAGCTGACCAACGCCAGGGTGACGAACAATGGCTGGGCCTCTGCCACGGTCACCGCGGATGACCCGGCGGACCAGGGAAATGCAAGCATAATCTTCCGGATGGGCAGCACCGGCTGGCAGCAGCCATTCGCCATTTGACCAGGGCGATCTTGGTGGGGCAGGCGAGCCGGGTGCGCATCATGATCGCGAGGCGGCTGATACTACCTGTTCACCGTGCCCGGCATCGCCGCGTCCCTCGCCATCATCGCCGCCACGTTCCCGCTGCTGCCACCTCACCGGCCCCGAGGTCGCGAGAAACGAGTGAGGGTAACGCGGCGCGCTCGCTGGGTGAGGCTGCAGGCGGCCGGGCGGTAGAGTCGGTGCCGTGGCAGATGACTGGCGCCTGACCGTCACGTTCAGTGAGGCGGCCCACGCCGGCCGGGCGGTCCGGGCCGTTGGCGAGCATCAGGTGGAAGACGAGGTGCGCCGTCGGCTCGGGCATGGCGTGGCGATGTCCGCCGATGGGCCAAGGCTCTTTGTCTATGCCGCCACCGAAGACGCGGCCCGCGAGGCGGGCCGGGTGGTGCGTGAGGTGCTTGCTCAGCACCAGCTGGCCGCCGAGTTCGCGCTTGATCGCTGGCATCCGGTGGAGCAGGAGTGGGAGGATGCCAGCATCCCGATGCCGGAAGAGGGCGGTGCGCAGGCGGCGGAGCGTCAGCGTCTGATGGATTCCGAGACCGAGCAGTCCCGCGCGGCCGGGAAGGCCGGGTGGCAGGTGCGCGTGGAGTTGCCGTCGCATCGCCAGGCGGTCGAGCTGGCCCGGCGGTTGCAAGCGGAGGGCCACCCGGTGATCCGCCGCTGGAAGTACCTGATTCTCGGCGCGGGCAACGAGGACGATGCCAGTGCTCTGGCCCAGGCGATCAGGCAGGAAGCTCCGGTGGACGCGTCGGTTCACACCGAGGCCAACCCGTTCATCTATTTCGGCATCCGCCGGCCCGGAACCGGGGCAGTTCCCCATTCCCACGCCGACTAGCGGGCCGGGGCCGGAAGGGCACCCACCGACCTGCACCGCGCCACACGCTTTCAGCTGCGCGCCAATCTGGCCCAGCTCAGGCAGGCGCCGGCGGGCCACTTCCGCCTGCTGATCCTCAGTTCGTGCCGGCGGCAGCCCCGGCACGGAGCAGGTCTGCGGCGGCCGCCAGCCGTTCACGGGAGCTGTCGACCAGCAGAGGCGCACCCCGTTCTGCCTCGAGGGCGCCGGGCCCCTGATCGTGAGCGGGCTCGAGCGCGTGGAGGAGCACTTTCACGAATGCGTCGGGCCGGTCGACCTGCAGATAGTGATTCGCGTCCGGGACGAAGTACAGGCGATTGCCGCCGGGCTTCAGCATCAAGTACTCGTTCCACACATAGCTCGCCACCCGCGGCGGCGAAACCCTGTCGTACAGGCCCCAGATGACGGTCACCGGGAACCGAGCCCCGGCGAGCGCCGTCAGCCACGCCTGCTCGTCCCTCGATCGCTCGACCAGGTACTGGATCGTCTCGTGCAGGACCTTCATGCCGTCGCCGTGCGCGAACGTGGCCGTGAGAGCCTCGACCTGAGGATCACCAGCCTTGCGCGGCGGGGTGAACATGATGGCGCCCATGCCTTCGGCGAGGCGCGAGGGAGTCAGCGCCGCTGCGATCCGGGGCCCCGACTCTCCGTCAAGTATCTGCCGCTGCGCTTCGGTGAGGTTCGACAGCGGCAGGAAGATGTTGCCGTTCGACAGGACCAGATGCCCGAGCCGCATCGCCGACCGGCCTTCAGCGCAACGGGCAGCATGGAGAAGCGCCACGCTGTCGCCGCGATCGTGCGCGACGACCACACCAGGCTCGGCGCCGATCACCTCCGACAGGTAGAACTCGATGAGCTCCTCGTCCCGCGTGAGGCTGTAGCCCCACCCCGGCGGCTTGTCCGAGAACCCATAGCCCGGGAAGTCCAGCGCGCAGACGCGGAATCTCGCGCTCAGCCGCCCGGCCACCTCAAACCAGTCGACGCTGCTGGTGGGCCAGCCGTGTATGAGCAGCATCACCGGGGCGCCGGGGTCGCCGATCTCAACGTGGAATACCTGGACCGGGGAGGCGTCCCCCTCCGCCGGCCGCCATGAGAAATGGCCACCGCGACTTCGCCACTCGTCAGCTCGCGGCGTGTTCATGATTCCGCTCCCTCCAGACGGCTGCAAGGCCCCGGCATGCGCGCCGATGCAGCCATTGTGATTCCCCGTGTCGCCCGCGGCGCTCACCGGCGCGAGGTCATGCTGCACGCGGCAACCAACGGCCGTCAGCCGTGGGACCAAAGCCCCTGTCGGGACCAGCTGGCTCGGCAGATATGCATGGTGTGCAGGAGGTGGTAACGGTGTTGATCGTGGATGCGGCGCTGGAGCACACATGCGCCGAGTTCCGCTCGCGTGCTGCCGACGGCCAGATCACGGCCGCCGAGCGCGATCTGCTGATCGACGGCGCCATTCTGCTGGCCGCCAGCATCGAGGAGCTTGTGCAGGACGGCCGCGCAGGACTGCCGCCAGCCTGGCCCGATGCCGGCCGGCATTCGGCGGGAGCGGTGGCCGCCGGCCACCGCGGCTAGGCCCGGCACGGCATGCGGCTGTCCCGGGGTGGCATGCGGCGCTAGATGCCGCGGAAGATCGCCAGCCCGCCCGGCTGGCGGCAATCCCGGCCGGCCATGGCCACATACACCCGGGCCAGCGCGTCCTTCCCCGCCCCGGCGACGGCGCTCACCTGCCTGAGCGCCTCAAGCCGCTGCCTGCTGGCGACCCGGGCGGCTATCTCACGCCAGAACACCTCTCCCAGGACGCCGGCGTCAAACCACCCAATGGACTGCGCTTCACCCAGCATGTTTCCGGATGCGCCGCTGCGCCAGGACGGCAGTTCCCGGCAACAGCGGCGAGCGAATGCTGCCCTGTCGGGGTCGGACTACGCTCGGGCCATGACAGAGTTCGTTCAGGTAACAACGGCAACAGATACACGTGAGGCCGCCGTGGCCCTCGCACGCTCAGTCATTGAGGCTCGGCTGGCGGCGGGCGCACAGGTGGTCGGTCCGGTGGTGTCGCTCTTCTGGCATCAGGGTGAATACGGCGAAGGCGAGGAATGGCAGGCCGTGTTCAAGACGACAGTCGACCAGTATCCCCACCTTGAGAAACACGTTATCGAGAATCACCCGTGGCAGAACCCAGAGGTAACTGCGATCCGGCTTGCGGCCGGATCGGCCCCGTATCTCGAATGGGTGCGCGCGATGACCCGCGAGACCGCCTGACCTAACTCGCGGCACGTTCCATGACGTCGGCGACCAGCGGCAGATTACGGTGCGGCGCCAGTCGCCGTAGCACGGCCGCGGCCCGCTGCCGAGGGCGAACGGAGCCTATTCCGGCGGACAGATCAAGCACTCGGCTTATCACGGATGCCGCTTGTTCGACCTCAGCGGCATCAATGTATGAATCGGCCAGCCATGTCAGGTACAGCGATTTGTCGCGCGCGTGCGTGTCATCGTATGCAGCCAGTGCCGATTCCAGAGCCGGGACCGCGCGTAGCGGCCGGTGAAGCTCCGTCCAGCAGCGGCCAGCCACGATTTTCACCTGGGTAGCGTCCATCCATTCCGCCCAGCCGGGAACCGCGCTGCTGCCGTATGAGGTGATGGCCTCCTCCGCGTGGACGAGCGCTTTTTCGGTCCCCTGCCCCTCGCCGGCGACGGCGTAGGCCCACGCCAATCGCCCGAACAGCAGGGCGCGAACGACGGCAGGCGCATCGCCACCTGCGGCCTCGCATGATGCTGTTGCCGCTTCGATCCCGGAACGCTGAGTGCTGACCAGCTGGTAGGACAAATAGGCCAGCGAGTTGCCAGCCAGTAGAGGATCTGCGGCCTCTTTGGCGGCATGGAGGCTCGTCGAATAAAGGCGCTCAGCATCGGCGAGGCGGCCGGCGTCGAATGCGGCCCATCCGGCTTGCTGGGCCTGCTCGGCTGCCAGCGCAAGAAGATCCCGGCCAGTCGCCTGGGTGTAACGCGTGTGCTTCAGCAGGTTTGCCGTCGCCTCGTACTCGGCGGCATAGACCTGGAAGGTGTCGGCCCCGCCCAGGAAGTCATCCAGCCGCCGCAAGCGCGCGATCCGCTCACGCAGCAGTGAGACGACATCAGAGCCGACGCGCCTGCCCACCGCGAGCTTGGTCGGCTGAGGCAGACTGGTGAGGAGGCCAGCGGCAACTGTCGACCCCAGGAACTCACGGCGCAGCACGTGCGCATCTCCTGCCCATCCAGCTTGTTGCCTCCGGTGCCGTTCTGCAGCACGAGACACCGCGACCGCTCGTCGCAGGTCCGCCACGGGTAGCCCGAAGCTGGCCGCGTAGTGCCGCTGCCAGAACGGGCCCGGAATTCGCTTCTCGTTCTCCCACCGGGATACCTGGTTCCGGGTTACGGCGGTTCCGGCTAAGTCCGACAGCGCATCGGCTTGCTCCGCCTGCGACCGATTTGCCTTGATCCGCAGCTCCCGGAGCACGTGCCCAATTCCTTGATCACTCACCATGCCTCATACCGGCTCGTTGGCCTGAACGAAGCCTAGCTCCATTCTGGCCCCCAATTCTGGCCACCTCTGCCCGCAATGGCCACTAGTTGCGGTTACTCCCTCGCGGAGAGCACCGAGGTTTGCTGGAACCGCAGAACATCGGCACAGCACAAGCGTAGGAGCGTACGGCTATGCATTCTGGGTTTGGCCCCTGCGACGTTCCGCTAAGCATCGCATCTCGCAGCCGGAGTCAACGGGCATTCAAGGCGGCGAAAGGACCGGACTCCGATACAAGTACGGCCGACGTGGCCCGTGTCTATGACTGCCTGCTGGGCGGGAAGGATAACTTTGCCGCCGACCGGCAGGCCGCCGCAAAGTTGCTGGCGGCGGTGCCCGGCGCGGCGGTGGCGGCCCGGGAGAACCGGGCGTTTCTGGCTCGCGCGGTCAGGTTCCTGGCGCGTGAGGCTGGGATCTGCCAGTTCCTGGACATCGGCACGGGCCTGCCGACAGCCGGCAGCGTGCATGAGATCGCCCAAGCCGACGACCCGCGCCGGGCCCGGGTCGTGTATGCCGACTATGACCCTGTCGTTGTGCGGCACACCGAGGCCCTGCTCGGCGACTCGCTGACCGCCGCCGTGGTCCGTGCTGACCTGCGCCAGCCCTGGGACCTGCTCGCCCAGCCCACCGTCCGGACCCTGATCAACCTCGCCCAGCCGGTCGCGATCTTGTTAGTGGCGGTGCTGCATTTTGTCGAAGACCGCGAGGACCCCTGGACGATCGTGGACTGCTACAAGGACCTGATGGCCCCGGGCAGCTACCTGGTGATCTCGCACGTCACCGCCGAGCACCTCTCCGCTGATGCCGCCCGGCAGGCACAGGCGGCCTACGCCGGCGCGTCCGCGCCGGCTGTGCCCCGGACCCGGGAGCAGGTCACCCGGTTTTTCGCCGGACTGGACGTGGTCAGCCCGGGGGTGGTGAACGTGCCGGAGTGGCGGCCCGATCACATCGGCCCGGCCCGTGGGCCGCGCGTGTTCTATGCCGGGATCGGCCGCAAGGCCGGGCCTGGGCGGCCCCGGTGACGCCCAGCGGCCCGGCCGGCTACCGACCTCGGCCCTTCCGACCGCAACCAGAGCGGAATCACGGTGCGTCCAGTCCGGCTCAGGTGCACACCCGATAGGTTCAAAAGAGCACGCGGCTTAGGCCCGGCTCGATCCGGCAGATGGCTTGGGTTTCGGGTAAGCGCGCTCGGCTGGAGCAGGCCTGCCTGACAAGGAACGGGGACCGATGGTACTGGCCAGGCCTGGGACCGACCAGGCCAGCGGGGGCAGGCCGGAGCGAGGGCACCGGAGCTGGCAGCTGCCGGCGGCGGCGGGCGCGTGCGCGCTGTCGCTGGCCGCCTGTATCGCGGTCGCGTCCGGGCACCACCTGCTGACCTGGTTCGACCTCGCTGTCTACAACCACGCCGGCCTGCTCGCCCGCAGTTCCCCGCAACGGCTGTATTCCTGGCAGCTGCGCCCAGGGATCAGGTTTACGTACGCGCCGTTCGCGGCGCTGGTGTTCGCGGTCACCTCGCTGCTGCCCTGGACGGTGCTGAAATGGCTGATGATCGTGGCCAGCTTGGCGGCGCTGGCGGTGAGCATCTGGCTGACGCTCGGCGCGCTGGGCCGCACTGGCCGGGCCCGGGTGACTGGGGCGCTCGGGCTGACCGCGGTCGCGCTGTGGACCGAGCCGGTGCAGCACGCGCTGGGGCTCGGCCAGATCGAGGTGCTGCTGATGGCCCTTATCGTCTGGGATCTTTGCCAGCCTGACCGGCGGTGGTGGAAGGGCGCGGGCATCGGCCTGGCGTCCGGGATCAAGCTGACGCCGCTGATCTTCATCCCGTACCTGGTGCTCTCCGGGAAGCTGCGGCAAGCAGCGGTCGCCTCGGCAGCGTTCGCGGGCACCGTGGTGGCCGGGTTCGCCTTCCTGCCGGGCGCGTCCGGCCGGTGGTGGTGGACCGGGTACTTCCTGCAGGCCGGCAAGGCCGGGGACGCCGCGTCGCTGGTGGACCAGTCCCTGTTCGCCATGGTCGCCCGCGCCGAGCAATCCGTGCGCCACGCGACGCCGGCATGGCTTGCGGTCGCCGCGGTCGTAGCGGCCGTGGGCCTTACCACCTGCACGGGCTTGAGGTAATCGGCTGGAACCTGTACGTGATCGCGGGCCTGGTGATGCTCGCGGCGGCCGTGGCCGCGGCGGCGCGTGCCGGCGGGCCGTGGCTGGCGGGCCGGCCAATCCCGCGTCCCTATCGCGGCGCCGCCGGGCCTCCGCGACGGGCGGCGGAGGGAGTGCCCATCACTCGGGGGCGGAGCGGCGGCCAGAGATGACGGCACAGCCGATGCGTCGCCACCACGCGGTGCTGGAAAAGGCCGTCCGGCCAGCTACTCCACGTCGGGCTTGAGATCACCGGTGTGGCGGCGCTCATGCGCCGGAGTCGTCCGCCGTCCGCTCGGGGCGGGGGCGGTGAGCGGCCGCTGGATGTCCGGACGGGCAACGGCGA